>CALDCO010000326.1 GCA_937937185.1 uncultured Flavobacteriaceae bacterium | reverse complement strand
AAAATCAATCAATTTGACGGCTTTTTCATTCTAAATCCTTAGGCCTAACTCACGTTAATTTATCATGGTCTTTGTGCGTTCCAATAAAGAGAATAAAGGCTATATGTTTATCATATCTAAACTTTACGAGTAACCTATAATCATTTCTGCAGATATTAAACACAATCTTTTCATTTCCCCCAAAGGGAATTATTTAAATTGCTTTTTCTAATTTATTTTATAATTGTTGAGAATTGTCTTTATTAAGGTACTTAAAATAAATTAGTTATAAGATTGGTTTTATTGTATATGAACCTCCTGTGATTCTGAAATAAATTCAGAATGACGGATATTGGTTATTTTAACTCCCTAAAAAGTTCAAATGCATTCCATATAAAATCTTAATATTGCCATTTTAACTTCTTTTTTATATTGGAGTCTTAATGCATATACCTGTGCTTCGATAAAAGTATTTTTCTTAAACCAAAAAAAGATGTAGGTTTATCACATGGAATTAAAAACACCTACTTTTTCAATAAAAAACTGGTCGCAATACGACAGGCCTCGTGAAAAATTACTTTACAAAGGAAAGCAATCGTTAAGCGATGCCGAATTGGTAGCCATTTTAATTGGTTCAGGAAATCGAGAAGAGAGTGCTGTGGCATTGTGCAAACGCCTATTGGCCTCGGTAGATAATCATTTAATAGCCCTAGGAAAACTATCTATTAAACAACTAATGGCATTTAAAGGCATTGGCGAGGCAAAAGCAATCACAATCGTCGCCGCCCTAGAATTAGGGCGAAGACGAAGAGGAGAGGAAGCTGTAGCGCTTAAAAAAATAACCTCAAGTGCTTCTGTTTTTGAATTAATGTTACCAATTATAGGCGAATTACCACACGAAGAATTTTGGGTTATTTATTTAAATAATTCTAATAAAGTGATTCAAAAAAAGCAAATAAGTAAAGGTGGTATTACTGAAACCTTGGTTGACGTTAGGTTGGTTTTAAAAACAGCTCTAGAATTAAATGCTGTAGGGTTAATTTTAGTGCATAACCACCCTTCTCAATCCTTAAAGCCAAGTAAAGCCGATAAAGCAATAACTCAAAAGTTAAGCATTGCTGCAAAAAGTTTGGACATAAAGGTTTTAGACCACCTAATTATTACTGAAAAACAGTATTTTAGTTTTGCAGATGAAGCTTTACTTTGAGTTGTTTCACTCATTTAAGCGAACTCATTCGTTTTTTATTAAGATTCTAAAACTTAAAAGTACAGTAAAATTCGTTGTCGCTTTTTTTAGAAATATTATAACACTATGGAAACAGAAGAATCTGGGTTTATGACCAGTATGCTTCGTTCATATAACGAAGCGTTAAGCAAAGATAGTTATGCCAAACTATGGAAGAATGAAAAACGAGAGGCATTAACCAAAGCATATCTTAATGAAATTTCAACCGAAGAAACTAATGCACATTGTTTAAGAAATAGGTACTTTCTTGAAACCATTAAAACACGCATTAAAAATAATGAGATAGACGTTTTAATAAACTTTGGAAGTGGTTTTAGTATGTATCCTTTTCTCATAACCCCATCCCTTATAAATATTGAGATTGATAAACCTCAAATTGTGAACTACAAAAAAAAGAAAATTGCGCAATGGCAAAAAGAACAACTACTGCCAAAAAGAGAGGTGCATTTTATAGGCGTCGATTTTAGTAAAGCGTATGAACAAGAATTATACACTAAAATTCTTTCAATTACAAAAAACAAATCCTCATTAATTCTTATTGAAGGCGTGTTGTTTTTTCTAAAAATGAACGAGTGCAATAAATTATTTAATTTCTTTAGAAAGATTCAAAAAACTGGAGATTTTATAGGGAGTGTTTCTTTTAATGATGCGGTAAAAGAAACAACCGCTTTTCAGAAATTATTAACCTATATAAACAAAAAGGGGAATAATATATCAGCCTCAGATTGTTTGTCATTGCCTGATTGTTTTTACGAGCAATTAGAAGGCTATAAATTAATTGATCGGCAAGATTATTACAGTCTTTCTAAAACCTATAGCAATCCCATAAAATTAAATAAAGACTTGATTCTAAATGAAGTTTTTTATGTATTACAAAAGGATTGAATCTAAAGAAGAATAAACGAACAGTTGTTTAATTTTTTAATACATTAACCTTTTGTGATGCCTCTTGAAATTACAATTTTCTGAATTTCGGAAGTGCCTTCATAAATTTGAGTAATCTTAGCATCACGCATTAAACGCTCTACATGGTATTCTTTAACAAAACCATTACCTCCATGTATTTGCACCGCTTCTACGGTTTGTTCCATAGCGACTTTTGAAGCGTATAGTTTTGCCACAGCACTAGACATATCATAATTATTTCCTTGGTCTTTATCCCATGCCGCTTTCATAACTAAAAGACGGGCGGCTTCAATTTCAGTATACATATCGGCTAATTTAAATGCAATGGCTTGGTGGTTGTATATTTCTGTTCCAAACGTCTTACGTTCTTTAGCATATTTAAGCGCTAATTCGTAGGCGCCAGAGGCGATACCAAGCGCTTGAGAAGCAATGCCTATTCTTCCTCCAGATAATGTTTTCATAGCAAATTTAAAACCAAAACCATCTTCACCTATTCTATTTTCCTTAGGCACTTTTACATCATTAAATTGCAAGGTGTGCGTATCACTACCGCGTATGCCCAGTTTATCTTCTTTAGGGCCCACATGAAAACCAGAAGCTCCTTTTTCAACAATAAAAGCATTAATGCCTTTATGGTCTTTATCCCTATCGGTTTGCGCAATAACTAAATAAACATCAGCTCTACTGCCACTGGTAATCCAGTTTTTTGTGCCATTTAGTAGGTAATGGTCGCCTTTATCTATAGCCGTCGTTTTTTGAGAAGTAGCATCGCTACCTGCTTCGGGCTCACTTAAACAAAAGGCACCAACATATTCTCCTGTGGCTAATTTTTTTAAGTATTTTTGTTTTTGATCTTCGTTGGCATAAGTTTCTAAACCATAACATATTAAAGAGTTATTTACCGAAACGATAACTGAAGCAGAGGCATCAATTTTTGATAATTCTTCCATAATAAGGACATAGGAAATGGCATCCATACCGCTTCCACCATATTTAGGATCAACCATAATTCCCATAAACCCTAAATCACCCATTTTCCGAACCAATTCTTGAGGAAAATGCTGTTTTTCATCACGCTCTATAACGCCGGGAAGTAATTCATTTTGAGCAAAATCGCGGGCAGCATTACGAATCATTTTATGTTCTTCAGTTAATTTGAAATCCATGGTGTATGTATTATTAATATGATAAGTTTATAGGGTAAAGATAGTTTTTTGCTAGCTTTTATTCAATAGATATTACTATTTTTACTTATATGCTAAAGAAACAATATAGTGTAATTGGTGTCATGTCTGGAACTTCATTAGATGGGGTCGATTTGGTCTATGTGTCGTTTCATTTAAATGAAAAATGGGAATTTAAAATTAAACTAGCAGAAACTATTTCATATTCAGACTATTGGTATAATCGATTAAAAGGATTAGTAAATAAAAATAAAGAAGAACTTGAAGTTATTGATATTGATTACACAAAATATTTAGCAGGTATCATTGCAAATTTTATTTCTAAAAATGAGATAACGCCTATCGATTTTATATGCTCTCATGGGCATACAGCGCTACACCAACCTGAAAATAAATTAACACTTCAAATAGGAAACTTGCCTATTTTGTCTAGGCTATTGAATAAAACAGTAGTTTGCGATTTTAGAGTTCAGGATGTTGAGCTTGGCGGGCAAGGTGCCCCATTAGTCCCAATTGGTGATGACTTACTTTTTAACGATTACGATTTTTGTATAAATTTTGGTGGGTTTGCAAACCTGTCTGCTTCTATAAATGGTTCAAGGATTGCCTATGATATTTGTCCGGTAAATATTGTGCTTAATAAATATGTAGAAAAATTGAATTTGAAATATGACGATAAAGGCATTTTGGCGTCTCAAGGCCTTATAAACCATGAGCTATTATCGAAGTTAGATGCGTTACCATTTTATAAAAAAACATACCCGAAATCGCTAGGTTTAGAATGGGTTAATAGTAGCGTATTTCCTTTAATAGCGTCGTTTCAATTAGAGACAACATCAATTTTACGAACCGTCGTTGCACACATATCGAATCAAATTGCTAAGGAAATTAATAAAAAAGAAAAGGCTTCTGTTTTAGTAAGCGG
>CALDCO010000325.1 GCA_937937185.1 uncultured Flavobacteriaceae bacterium | reverse complement strand
TTTAATCTAAAAAATGTTTGACCATCTATGAATTCAAATAGAAAGTGCTTTAGTTTTTTTAATTAAAAAAAGAAAAGACCATTGTTTTTTTAAGCAGGTTTTTAAAAGCAGGTCTAAAAATAGCAACATAGCGCTTTTAATCATAGCTAATCAATACACAATACCATCTTCAATCTTAACCTAACGTGATTTCGATGTAATAAAATTTACGTCAGTCAGTTATTTTCGATAGAAAATGGTATCGAAGACCAGTAAATTTTCAATAAAAAGCCTAATTTCGATACTATTTTTTTTCGTTTCACTTTGAAAAATCACTCAATTTGACGGCTTTTTCATTCTAAATCCTTAGATCCAAATCACATTAACCTATGATAAATTTAGTTTTTTCAGGACTTGATGGCGTATTTTTACCAAAACCATTTTACCAAATGATACGTTTTTAGATTCAATTTTTTAGACTAGGTTCATTATTTTCTTAAGAGTCTATTAAAAAAATGTTTTTAACGATGAAATTGTCATTTTTTCTAAAAATTTACGCTAATTAGTTAATAAAAAATTATCTTAACCAAATAATTATTTAAAATTATTGATTGTCTGTGTTTATTAAAACCGCCTTCTAAAAAATAGCCACCCATTCTATACAACCAACCCTACCTGTAGTAACTAAAACTCATCATGAAAAAAAACTACAAAATTAAGAACTTAAGAAAACCTTATACGTTATTACTTGTCGCACTAAGCTTAATTTTGTTTTTCTCTGTGAGAGAATTTATTAGTATTATTAGTGATGGCACCATCCCTAATCAGGATTTTCCAGCTTCAGATGTTGGTAAATTTATTAGTCCGCAAATGGGGGAAAAACATCATAATCAACCCATTGTTTTTAATGGTTATGCCATACTTTCTGGAAATGCAAGTCATGACATTTGGGACATTTCAAATCCACGAAGTCCAAAATTCAGAAAAAATATTAAATCTCAGCATTCTAGTGGAGAAGCAGAATCTCATCAATTAACCCTAAGTAGAGATCAATCTGGAAAGTATTACATGGCAACTGTTTCTGGAAGAGGTTTTGACATTTGGGATGTTACCAATACATTAAACCCTGAGTATGTAAAGGCTGTTATAATACCTAACATTAATTATGGCGATGTTAACAACGGCGTTTGGGGATTAAGTTGGCAAGGCGATTATGTTTATGTAGGCGCGACGAATAATGGGGTTTATGTGGTAGATGTTAGTAACTTAAACTCACCAAAAGTAGTAAAGAATATTCCTTTCTCCCGATTTGGAGGTGTAAAGCCTGGTCCTTTGTTTGCCATGGGAAGTTTATTGGTAGTCACTACACCAAAAAATAATTCTGGAGTAGCCACTCTAGATATTAGTGATCCAACATCTCCCACTGTATTAGACATTTTAAAGCCTAGGGATAACAAATCTTATATTGGTGGTTTTTATGGTAAATATGCTTCTCTAATTAATCCAATTAGGTTATACGATGTTACTACAGATCCTTCAAATATTCAATTAAAAGCAACTCAACAAAATCCCGATGCTGAGTATGTTGCTTTCGACGAAGGTAAATTGTTTTTAGGAGGTAAAAGAGGTGGTAGCGAAGGGATTCATATTTATGACATTAGTAATGTAAATAACATAAATAAATTATCTCGAATTAAGGGTAGAGATTCCCGTTGGGACGATCAGTTTGCTTGCCCAGTTGGGAACCTCGTTATAGTCTCAGACGACCAAAGAGTTGGTGGTCGTTCTGTAGGAAGTGTTATGGCGGTACATAAAAAAGATAAAGATACTAAAGGTCCTACTGTTGAATATACCAATCCTGTAGACAAGGCTGAAAATGTAGTTACAACAGCTTCTATTGGCATCTCTTTTTCAGATTGGATAGAATTTAAATCGGTTAGTGAACTTGGTTTTATTGTTAGGCCTACTGCAGGCGGTGCACCTATTAGAGGGAAATGGGGATGGTTATACACCACACTTACGTTCACGCCCAATTCGCCCTTTAATAAAGATACAGAGTATGAGGTAATACTAGAAAAAGATCAGATTACAGATTTAACAGGTAACCCTTTAAAAGACAGGTACCGATTTACATTTAACACTGGAATTGATGGCTCCGCTAATTATGAGAGCCCAATAATTTCTGGTAACGACCCTACTGAACTTGGAAATACAATAAATTGGACGATTGATAATCCTTCAAATGAGGTTGAATATGAATGGCTTTTAGAAGGAGAAGTCATTGGACTAGGTGAGAAAATCTCGCCTCAAATTAATGAAGTTGGACGTTATAATGCCTGTGTAAGAGTTCTTGAAAAAGGAAATCTTGGTAATGACGTTATTTATGAAGCTGAAAATGCCGATAACCTTTCTGGAGGCATCACCATTGGCAGATCTAATGCTGGCTATACAGGACAGGGATATGCAGATTATCCATCATCTCAAGGTAATAATGTCTACATTGAATGGATTATAAATGAAAACAGAACTTCTGAGTCTAATTTTACATTTAGGTATGCTAACGGATCTGGAAGTGACCGCCCTCTAAATTTGGTTATTAACAATAATTCTCCCGTTAATGTTTCACTGCCTGCAACAGGAAACTGGTCGACTTACCGAGAAATTAAAATTGATAATGTTACTTTAAATCAAGGTAGAAATACGATAAGATTGATTGCTAATAGAGGTTCTCAAGGACCCAATATAGATCATTTAAAAATTTCACAATTATCGTCTTCTACAGAAAACATTGAAGAAGCAGAGCTAGCTCAGGCAAGTGGTGGTATCGTAGTTGCCAATAATAATGCTGGCTATACTGGAACGGGCTATATGGATTTCCCAGGAAATCAAGGCGATAATGTTAAACTGGAATGGCTCGTGCCTAATGCCACAGAATTTACGACGCCTCTAACATTTAGGTATGCTAATGGCGGCAATGCAAATCGCCCTTTAACACTTACTGTTAATGATGAAGCGCCTATTACTCTCGATTTCTCGCCAACCAATGGATGGACTAGTTGGGGGGAATTAACTTCAAAAGGTTTTAAACTAAAACCTGGAAATAACAGAATTATCTTAACGGCTAATGCTGGAAGTTCAGGACCAAATATCGACCATTTAAAATTATCTACCCAAAGCAGTAATTCTGGTCGTGTCCTTGAGAGTAAATGTTTTATTCAAAATGTATATCAAGTAAGCAGTGCACAACCAAAGTCTAGCAGTGCCATGATTTATGATGATAATAAATTATGGAACGTTAATCCAGATAATAATTCTGTAAGTGTTATAAGTACTACAAATAATACTAAAACTATGGAAATCCCCGTAGGGAAGTCTCCAAAATCTTTAACTAAAGTTGGTAATACCATATGGGTTGCAAATAAAGATCAAGCATCCATTAGTGTTATAAATAGTGATACTGGTAATATTATTAAAACAATAAACCTAGACTATTCTAGCCAGCCAGCTTCTATATTAAGTTCTATAAATGAAGACTATGTTTTTGTAGCCCTAAGTGCAACAGGCAAAATTCTTAAAATAAAAGCTAGCGACTACAGTATTAGCGATACACTTACTATTAATAATGGCGCGCCTGAAAACGCACCAAAATTAAGTGGCATGGCACTAGATGGCCAAGGCACAACCTTATTGGTTAATCGGTTTATTTCAAAAAATAATCAAGGGGAAGTCTTTAAGGTTAATACGCAAAACATGTCGCTTACCAAAACGATTGCATTAAAGAGTACCGTAGTTAATGATGCTTCTAATATTACTAGAGGCATTCCTAACTACTTAAGAACAATTACTATAAACCCAAACAATAACGAAGCCTGGGTGGCCTCAAAAAAAGATAATATAGAGCGAGGAGAATTTAGAGATGGTTTACCATTAGATCATCAATCGACAGTAAGAGCCATTACTTCAAGAATTAATTTGATTGATAGTCGTGAAGATTTAGAGGCTAGGATTGATATCGATAATAGTGATCGCTGTAATGCCGTAGTATTTAGTAAATTTAGTGGGATCGCTTTTGTGGCTTTAGCGGGTAATAACAGTATTTCTGTTGTCGATGCTAAGTCTGGAAGCACAATTACTTCTTTTAACACCCAAAAAGTGCCAGATGCATTGGTGTTAGATGAAACCAATAACCGCTTATTTGTTCATAATTTTTTATCCAGATCGGTTTCCATATTTAATATTGGGCAAATAACCAAAGGGTTTGGTAATGTTATTAAAATTAAAGACGTCGCTACAGTAGACTCGGAAATACTGTCTTCGGAGGTTCTTTTAGGAAAACAACTATTTTACGATGCTTCATCTACTAAACTTAACCAAAATGGTTATATGGCTTGTGCCTCTTGCCATTTAGACGGCAGTGAAGATGGGCAAACTTGGGATTTTACAAATTTAGATGAAGGTTTTAGAAACACCATAGACCTTAGAGGTAGAGCAGGAACTGGTCATGGAAGGCTGCATTGGACAGCTAATTTTGATGAGATACACGATTTTGAAAATCAGATTAGAGTTTTTGGAGCTGGTCTAGGATTAATGACTGATGCCGATTTTGCTAAAACTGAAGCGACTCTTGGTAATCCTAAAGCAGGGCTTAGTAGCCAACTTGATGCATTAAATGCCTATGTAGAATCATTAGACAAAGTTCCTAACAGTCCTTACCGAAATGATGATGGCACACTAACCAGTAGGGCATTAGAGGGGAAAAGAGTCTTTTTAAATAATTGTACCGCTTGCCATACTGGCGATTCTTTTACAGATAGCCCAGAAAATGTATTGCATGACATTGGGACTATAAAAGAAAGCTCTGGAAGTAGACTTGGAGACGTATTAACGGGAATAGACACACCAACACTTAAAGGGGTTTGGAATACAGCACCTTATTTGCACGATGGTTCTGCCCTAACCTTAGAAGAGGCTATTGCTGGTCATGATGGCATAACGATTAGTGATGATGATATGGAATTATTAGTAGAATATGTATTACAAATAGATGAAAATGAAAAAAACGGACCACTATCTACTGCTGAATATGATACTAATGAATTTCAAATCTATCCAATCCCAGCTAGAACTTCTATAACAATTAGAACGACTAAAAATGATAGTGAAATAAAATCTGGCCGTATCGACTTTTTAGATGTTAATGGCAGATTGGTTAAATCCTTAATTGTAAAAAACTTAACGGTTAAAAATGAAATTTCAATTGAAGATTTCTCTGCGGGTATTTATTTTGCTAAAATTAAATATGCTAACAAACAACAGACTGTTAAAGTGATTAAAATATAAG
>CALDCO010000324.1 GCA_937937185.1 uncultured Flavobacteriaceae bacterium | reverse complement strand
TTATCAACTAACAAATACAATACTAGTACCTTTAGCTATCACCCTAACCCATTTAATACCGAAATACAATTAAGTGCAAATGGGAAACCTTTTAACTATGAGGTTTATACCGTAACAGGCCAGAAAATAACTACTGGAACTTGTAAAACCAATTGTGCTATTGGAAAAAATATTGATGTTAAAGGGGTGTATTTTGTAAAAATCGCTACTGAAAATGAATCTAAAACGATTAAGATCATTAAGAACTAATCGTCTATACCTTTCATGATTTACTAAACCACTATGGGCTAAAGTACCATAGGTTTTTATATCTGACTAAAGTCAGCAGTACAGAATACGCAAACAC
Organism: uncultured Flavobacteriaceae bacterium; assembly: GCA_937937185.1. Lineage (GTDB taxonomy): Bacteria > Bacteroidota > Bacteroidia > Flavobacteriales > Flavobacteriaceae > JAHDGB01. The sequence continues at coordinate 5,327 of CALDCO010000324.1, read as the reverse complement.
CACTAAGAACAATATTATTTTCAATATGTTAACAACAAACTCATTGTGCTTTATAAAGTTTTTAGAAGCTAAAGCGAAATGCACTAAAGTGCTTATTTTGAACTACATTTGAGACCAATCAACATACAAGGGGAATGCATAAAACAGAAGAGACTGTGTAACATTACACAGCCTCAACGTGACTAATTAAATAGTCTTAGGGAGAGGTGTGAATTATGTAAACTAAACAAACTAATATGCACCACCCTCTTTATTAAAATGAACACTAAAACTAGTGCCAACATTAACTTCACTTTTAACTTTTATTTCGCCACCTAATGCTTCTATTTGGTTTTTCGTAATGAATAAACCAATGCCTTTTGCATCATTATTTTTATGAAATGTTTTATACATTCCAAAAATATCGTGTCCATACTTCTTTAAGTCGATACCAATGCCATTATCTAACACATTGAGTATTATTTTTTTATCTTCTTTAAGAATTTCAATCGTAATTTCTGGTATTCTATCGGCGTGCCTGTATTTTATCGCATTAGAAACTAAATTTAAAAGTATGCTTTCCATGTAAGAAGCATTGTATTGTAATAATAGTGTTTTAGGGACTTTATTATTTATAATTATTTTTTTAGAATCAATGTCTTTCTTAAAAACAGCAATGGTGCTTTCAACATAATCATAGAGGTTAATTGTTGTTAATTTAGCATCAGCATTATTTTGTACGTCTATGATTTCGTTTAAATGCAAAATGGTATCAGAAAGACCATGAGACACTTTTTTTAAATAAGAAATCATTTCTAATTTCTCATCAATATCTTCAGCGTCATCTGTCATTTCTAATAAACTTTCAAAATTACCAGAGTGGGTTCGTAAATTATGAGATACGATATGCGCAAAATTTAATAACCTTTCGTTTTGGCTTTCTATTTTGGTCATTGCATTAAAAGTTTGTTCTTCTTTTACTTTTTGATCTGTAATGTCTGAAATATAACCATTCCAAAGAATACTACCATCATTCAATTTTTCTGGTTTGCCATGACCACGTAACCATCTAATACCTTTAGTTGGTAAAACAACTCTATAATCTAAATTCCATGTCGATAAATTCTCCATGGAACTGTAAAAAGCATTTTCAACCTTACCCCAATCGGCTTTATGAACTCTAGACATTGCCATCGATGCGTTCGTTTTAAGCGCTTCTGAGCTTACTCCATAAACCGCTTCTATTCCCTTACTAACATAAGGGAAGCATGATTTTTTCGTAATTGGAAAATATTGGAATTGATACACTAAGCCATTTAATTCTGCCAAAATTTCCTCTAAATTTATCCCTTTAAAAGGAGCTTCTTTCGTTGAAGCATAATCACTATTTGTCACTTTATGTAAATCAGTATAGAAATTTGTGTTTACTTTTTTTAAAGGCTTCATAGGTGTAAGGATTTGTTAGACAAACAATCAATTATATAATAATAAGGAGGATTTAATTAGTACTAGTAAATAGCGTAAGGCTAATAATTGTTTTAGATTAAATGCTAAAAAACACGATTAAATGCATGTTTATTATTTTTTTATAAGAAAAAACTTACTTTTTTAATATCGTGATGAGACAAACAAAAAAATTAATGACATGCGCTATAAATAGATTAGGACGCAATAAAATCTTACAAACCCTGTACTAATCGAATTAAAAACAAATCCATAAATTTGATCTCGAAATATGTGGCAGGGGGGTTCCAAAAGCACCTATTTTACAGAAACAAAATTTAATATTTGGCTGAACTTATTCGTCTATGATAAAAAAAATATTGAGAAAAAACAGATTTACAAGCAGTCTACTTGAGGCTTATTTTTTCTCTAAAACACATTTAAAACCCAAAGGTTGGTTTAAAAGCAGGTATGTACATCAGCCTATGGATAGTGATAGCAAGCCTTTACCCTGGCTTACTTATGCTTCAATACATTTTATAGAACAAAAACTCAATTTAAAACCAATGAGCGTTTTTGAATTTGGAAGTGGGAATTCGACCCTATGGTTTTCTGATAAAGTAAAAAAAATGGTATCTATAGAAAATGACGCCGATTTTTATCATAAAATGCAACAAAAGATACTATTAAAAGCTAATGTTTCGTATGAGTTAAGAAAATTAAATGAGAATTACAGTACCGCAATACTTGAATATGAAAATGAGTTTGATATCATCATCATCGATGGAAGAGAAAGAGTGAAATGCACTAAAAACTGTGTAAAAGCATTAAAAGCTAGCGGCGTTATTATTTTTGATAATTCAGACAGAATACAATACCAAGAAGCCTATGACTATTTGGCCAAACACCAATTTAAAAAGATCGATTTTAAAGGCATAGGTCCCATAGGACATGCAGAATGGCAAACCACTATTTATTATAGGGAAAACAATTGCTTTGAGATATAATTTTAGACATTATACCACCTTCAGCAAAAGTGAACGCGCTTTAATTTAAAAAGTTAAACGAGTGTAGCTAACAACTATTTAGTAACCCAAAACAGGACAAAAAATGAATTTTACATGACCCTTTTTCATAAAATTATATACCAGCCAACGATAAATAAATTAATTAGAACTATTAATTATTTTTTATCCCCTGTATTACCAAAGCATATTAAAATTTACCCATCGGGCACGTTAAAAGTTCGGTTTAAAAAAAATAAGCTTCATTTTTATCTAAAAACGAACCAAACCAGTTTTTTAACGAGAGAACTATTTTGGGAAAAACCTGAAAATTTTGAATATACTAAGTTATTTATAAACTTAATAGCGAGCATTAATACTTTTATAGATGTGGGTACCAATATTGGGTATTATAGTATTCTAGGGGCTAAATTGAATTCTACTCTGGTAACTTATGCTTTTGAGCCCTCGCCTGGTGTGATGCACTATTTAAAAGAAAACATAAAAATGAATGGGTTACAAAATAGAATTCAAATCGCCCCCTTAGCTTTATCGAATGCCTCAGAGACCATTGATTTTTATGAAATGAAAAACCCGAAATTTCCCGCCATAAATAATCTGTCTGGTGAACATAATATGGGCACTAAAGAAAATCGATCTTCTCATAAAATAACAGTAAAATCCATCACCTTAGACCAATATGTGGCTAATAAGAAGATTGATGCTATCGATTTAATAAAACTAGATACAGAAGGGGCCGAATATTTAATATTAGAAGGCGCAAACCATGTGATTAAAACCTTAAAACCCATTATTATATGTGAAACACTTTTTAATAACATTGAAAAAAAATTAGAAGTGATCATGAAAGCTTATAATTATAATTTTTATAACCATACAGAAAACGGTTTGCAAAAGGTAAAAACCATCATAAGAAGCGAAGATGATGGGGTTAGAAATTGCTTTTTTGTGCCCACTGAAAAAGTGCCGCTCATAGAAAAATGGGTGATTTAAATAAAATGCGTTAACACTCGTAAAAAGAAAAATGTAAATCTTAGGATCTCTAAAATAGTTAAAAATAAGACATTTACACCAAGTTAAAATGGTGAAAATCGCCAGTTAAAATACCTCAGATCATCTTATCTCGAATCTCAAAAAAATAGTATACCTTTAGGCTTCTTCCTAAGGTTATTTTAATAAAAAATGATACTAATTTAATATACGCGCTATTGAGTTTATATTGTAGTTGTAAAACATTAACACAAACATCACGTTGAATTGAAAAAACTCAAATCTGAATTCTCAATAAACAAAATTGGAAAGTTCCTATTTTATAGCGGAATTTTAATTGGAATTGGGTTTAGCATAATTCTAAATTCTCTATTTCGTCTGACTTTAAGATTGTGTAATTTAGGAATGTATATTGACCAATGGAATTTGGATTATGAAATTCCTATTTATTATTATATTTTAATCGGATTTGCATCTGTTGGATTTGCTTTTTGTTTTACGACCTATTTATGGATGAGCAAACCATTTGCGACTAACAGAAGGAAAACTCTGAAGTTAAGAATGGCTCAAGTTAACCCGATTTGGATTTTCTTTGGGACACTTATATTTCTGTTGAGAATGTTTTGGTTTTTAGCAAGTATTGAGTTGACAATTGAAAAAGATTTCCCGATTTTAGGTTTTATGATTCCGATTTTTATATATCTGTATTGTTGGAATTTAATTTCGGATATTTATAAATCAAAAAAAGCGTTTTTGATTTCTTCGCTGATTTTTATAATTAGCGGAATTACATTGAGCGGAATTTAAAAATGAAAATAATATAACGTTTTACAACACCGTGTATAATTAATTACTTGGTTTTAGCCAATTTACGAAAGTCCTAGTAGACTTTCTATCTGTGCTTTATTTACTAACTTTAGTGCTTAAACCTGTAACTAATCATACACCTAACGTTGTGTGTAATTCCCTATATAAAGAAACTCTATTAATTTCTTTTGCTAACGTCAACAAAAAAAAATGAAAATTGAGTGATTTTTTAAGGAATTTGAATAAATTTTAAGCAACTGAATATCAACACAATAAATTGACGTTAGTAAGAATTTAACGCAACCAAATGGGAATTTGAGCATCTACTTAAAAAATAGAATTATGAAAAAACTAATTTATCTTCTCGCCATAATTTCTGGAGTATTCTCTTGTAGCTCAAACGATGAAATTGAAAATAATGGATATGAATTTATAACGGAATATTCAACTACTGTAACCGTTGGTGGTGTAGTTGGAATATCTGAACGAACTTTTGAAATTGGAGAAGTTTATACTGGAACTGACGAAGGCAATGGAATGATAACAATTAGAATTGCTGAACATTCGGAATTAAATGATGATTGCCCAAATAGTTGGTGCTATCAAGAATTATTGGACGTTCCGATTGAATTTCTAAAATTAGTGGAATAAACAATGAGCCTGAATAGAATAACAAAAACTACACACAACACAGTATAAAAAATTGCTGTTTTATGCTTAACCAATGTTAGTTGCTTTGTTTGCTAGCTTCTGATTTTCCTTCGGAAAATCCTCGCACTCAAACACGCAACTTTCCATATACATAAACGTTGCCATTCATAAACCATGTCCCTTTACGAACATTGCGGAACGCACTCAAAACAGAAAAAATATGGAAGAATTAAAGTTACATTCTTTTGGACAAAATGACCATCTTGAATCTTTGAAAAAGAAATATGAGTTTTTAAAGAATAAAATTAAAGGAAACGAAAAGTTGAATGAAACAGAAAAAAAAGCGGAATTGAATACTTTGACAAAATCCTTTGAAAAAGAAAAGAAAGAATCAAAAAGCAATTTGTACTAACTCAGAATTGAGGAATTATT
>CALDCO010000323.1 GCA_937937185.1 uncultured Flavobacteriaceae bacterium | reverse complement strand
GAAAAACGGGCTCTGGAAAAAGTAGCTTTATGAAAACGCTTTATGGGGATTTACCATTAAAGCAAGGAGAAGGTAAAATTGTAGACTTTAATTTAAAAACCTTAAAGGAAAATGACATTCCCTTTTTAAGACGAAAATTAGTTATTGTTTTTCAGGATTTTAAACTCTTAACAGATCGCAGTGTAAACGACAATTTATTGTTTGTTTTAAAGGCTACTGGTTGGAAAAGCAAAATTAAAATGGAAGAAAAAATTGAGAGTGTTTTAGATAAGGTTGGTATGAAAACTACAGGTTTTAAATTTCCTCATGAGCTTTCTGGTGGTGAACAGCAACGTATTGCCATTGCCCGAGCTTTATTAAATGATCCTGAGCTTATTTTGGCGGATGAGCCTACGGGGACCCTTGATCCTCAAACTAGCGTAGAAGTGATGGAAGTTCTTAGAGAAATTAATAAAAATGGCAATACCATACTTATGGCAACACATGATTATGCATTGCTTTTAAAATATCCTAGTAAGACTTTAAAATGTGATGAAAATCAAGTTTTTGAAGTCGTGCAACGAAAAGGCTGATTCATTTTCTTTTTTTACTCCTGTTTTTTTTAGTTTTTTTATAATACCTCTTAGTCTTATACTATAAATTAGCGATTTAAATAAATCTAAAAATACAGTATCGCCAAATCACTATAAAATAGCGCCAATATTCGTAGAAAAACTTAAGCGCCATTTTATATTGGTTTAGTTATAATTTTAAAAAATCCACCTCATTAAATAGTATTAATACACCTCGTTTTATAACTAACTCCTTGATTAAAAGACACTCACAACACGAATAAATGTTAAAAATATTTCATTTTTAATTTTTTTTTATATGTTTGCATAGTAAATGTTAATTACCCCAAATTTACGTTAACTCGTTAAATCCCTACTTATGAAGAAAATTTACCTATTACTTATTATGCTATCGTGTTTCTGTACCTACTCTCAAGTTGGTATAAATACTACTGAACCTACTAACAGTCTTGATATAAATGGAGATCTAAGAATTAGAACCTTACCAAACAGTCTTTCAACAGGCGATACCCCTCTAGTTGTTGATGGCAATGGTCGAGTGAAAAAAAGATTAAGCAGTGTTATAGGATTGTTTAGAGGCGTATTGCAGTTTAATTATGACTCTCGTGCATTTGATTCCTTACCTTCAAATATCTTTCACATTAGAAATATTGGACAAATCGTAGACCCCAATAATGATTTTGATAATGCTTCAGATGTTTTCACAGCGCCTGTTACTGGTTTATATGAAATAACTATGACCGTTACCATAAGAGGATTAGCTACACCTGCAAGTAATTATGTTGTTGGCCTCATTAACCTAGCAGGAAATGGAAACTGGGTTATGCGTTATTCGTTCAAAAAAGAAAGTGTAGAAGGTACTGGTACTGCCGTAGGCGTTGCTAAAACCTACACTGGTATAGCCAGACTATTTGCAGGACAACGCTACGCTTTCGGACTTGCTGCTGGAGATTTCTTTCTATTCGCCAACCCCACTGGATCTACTGGTACGGGAATTGGCTCCTATTTTAAAATAGAATTATTAGATAATAATTGAGTCATAGCCATCTAAAATACTTAGTCCCAATCTGGCATTTTTGAAGCGCTAAATAATTGCCTTTCATTATCAACTACATCAAATTCAAATATAAAAATTTCGGGTATAGCCGTTGCATTATTCGAGGATCTCGTAAATATTACAGCGCCTTCATCTGGGGAGAATTTAGGATCTAAATCATTTTTTCCACTAACGACATCTGTATCTATGGCCGTAGACATTCCTGTAGAAAATTCGTATATAAATAATCGCGTTTGGAATTGACGATAGCTAGAATTTTGAGAGTTAGAGAGATCTCTAGTATAAACCACTTTACTCTTATTCGCATTAATATCAATCCCTCCAAGTGCCCCAGCAAAGCCTTCAGCGATAACAGTTTGTTCGACCCCAGTAGATAGGCTAACAGTGTATATTCTCGCATTATATCCGTTTAAATCATTCGTTTTTAAAAGGACCAAATCGGTATCAAATTCTGAGACTTCAACTTCTGTAATTAATGAGCCATCTGCGGTTTCGTATATTTCAGAAATACCACTACCATCAGGGTTTATACTATATAGTTTTGCGAAATTAGGATAATACAATTTGCTCCCATTTTGTGCCCAACAAAAATCGACTTCATCTAAACGAAATCCATTTACAGGAATTGAAGCACTTATTTGAACGCTATTTGTTCCATCAGGATCCATAGTAAATAATTGGGTATTCCCTCCTATGTTTCTTAAAAAAGCGACCTTATTTTGAACAGGATTATATCTTGGCCTGAAGCTATTATTACTTTCACTTGTTAATTGAAAAACATCGACATCTATTTCTGTCTCATCATTGCCGCTTAAATCCAGATTTCCGGAAAAAATAACACTATTGCCATTTACTTCTTTCACGAAATAAAAGGGGTTATTAGGCGCTGCAATTGTGGTAAACTCACTAATCCCTGACACGACATCATTATTAAAACCATCATTTACAGTAACTTGCCAAAAATATTTAGTTGATAGTTTTAAATCACTCACCATAAGTGTGGTGTCTTGAACCGTCTTAAATGATTGAATTTCATTTGTGCTACCATTTCTTAGCTCTAATTCATAACTAAGTGTATCATTATCAGGATCAGTCGCCTGCCACTGAAATACTACGTCTAAAGTGACCTCTGTAGCACCATCTTCAGGAAAAATAAGGGTAGGTCGACTAGGCAATTCATTATTTGCATTAGAGAGCTCCATTTCGATAGCAACTGTTCCTACTTGGTCTTCAATAACAGAAACCCCTTCAAACGAAGTAATATAACCACTTAATTCAGCTTGTACAGAATAATCGTTTGCTTTAATATTTGGAATAGTAAATTTACCTTCGCTATCGGTAAAAGCCACACTTGAAGCGGGATTAGTTGACACTTTTACGTTTTCTAAGGGCGTATTGTCTCCAGAAATCACTACAGTCCCTTCTATGGTCCCTATACGTTCACCATCTACTCTGTCTTCACTACATTGTGATAGCACAAATAGTAACGAGAGACTAACCAATATATTTCTAAAATATTTCATTTAAAATTTATTTTTCAATACTAATAATTGTATTAGCTAATTAAGACGATCTTTTTTTAATTCTATCTACTAAGGTTTATTTAGGGCGATATTTTTTATTCTTAGTTTATAATTTTAGGTGTTTTTATATTAATCGCTTCTATGTTTTCTTTCCTAATTCTATTTCCTGTTTTTCGCTTTTGTTTTTCAATTTCCTTTTCCTTACTAAATTTAGAATTACTTTTACCCAAATATAAATTTAATCCTAACCCAAAACGCCAATACATATCATTTTGACTACCAGAAACCAAGAGATCCAAATCATCAGAAAAAGCAAAATTGTTTTCGCCTTGTATCATTATGCCAATTTTATCATTAATTAAATACTCTAATCCAGCCCCTGCTTGAACCTTAGGCACTACTTGCTTAAAAAAGTTAGAAATGTTTGATCCGCCACCAACAAATAAAAAGGGCGTTAGGCGATCGTAAGGAAGTAATGTGTATTCGAAATTAATATCAAAAGACATGTACCCTTCATTTACCAATTCCTTATTCGCTAAATTAAACTTGTTATAATTAATATTTGCACTAAAATAAGGGGTAAAAAAACGCCTATACCCTATTTTAGAATTAAACTCGTATTGAGGATTTACATAATCGCCATTTATTAAAGCGGTTCCTAATGCCACTTGTATGGCATTGTTTGATCTGGTATTGTCTTGAAACCTATCATATAAAGAGGTATTTGCAGTCACTTTCTTTTCTAACTCGTAATCAGAGATTAATTGATCTACTTTTGATTGGTCTTCTATTTTATTTTTCCAAAGCCCGTTCTTAATCCCTTCTATAATTAAAGATTTTACTGATTTTTCGATCGCTTCAGTAACCGCTAATTGTACAGGTTCATTTCTTGTAAATCCTGTTTCAGCTTCCAATAATCTTTGAAAATTAACAAATCTAAACAAACTAGCATCGACAGCTTGCGATAAAATGGTTTTAGAGACGTAAACTGTTTTTAATATTTCTCCCGTAGAAGTAGATACGGCCCTTAGGTATACCGTAACACGATCTTGTCTATATTTAACAGAGCCTCCGACACCAAAATATCTTGCACCTAATCCTCCTGTTATAATATTAGTATCGTAAGAAATAATACCCCCTTCTAGCAACACTCCTGCAAATAATAATGGGGCTAAACGTTTTGCTTGAGTGCCATTAGCTTTAGAATATTCTTCTCTAGTAGAACGAATAATTTGACGTTCATTTAATAAGTTGTTTATATTCTCTCTTTCAATAGGCTTAAACCATTTAGAATCTTCTAGAGCTTTTAATAATATTGCGGTGCCGCCTTGAGTTACAGAAGTACTGAATGTACTTCCATTTTCGGTAGGTTTAAATTGCCCTGTTTGATCTCTAAAATTATAAACACCAACAACCGTAGGCGTATTTGGCTCTGGTAAATCTGTTAATGATTTACTAACTGGTGTATCTTCTCCTAATCTTGCTTTTTGGTGATCAACAGGTTGATTAAAATAAGCGCCGCAACTCGATAGCGTACTTACTAAAATTAAAAGACCAATGATTTTAATTTTTTTCATAAACTTAAGCTCTAAAGAAAAAAATTAATTGGTATTTGGCAAAACAATTTGGGTTTGGTCGCCATCGCCAGTATTTAAAATATCGATAACCAATCCTTCGGAAGATTCAAAAACTTCTACAACTAAAGAGCCAAAAGTAAATGTTCCTGGTTCTAAAGTTCCATTTTCACCAAATTGTTGGGTAAATAAACTTCTAGAAATCTGACTCAATAATTGATTATTTAAATTCTCTCTAAAACGTTCCAAATCTGATAATTGATTTTGGTTTCGTGTACTTGGAGCAGTAAATGAATTTTGAGATTGAGCAGACTGAAGTAAAAATTGATAGTTAAAAGTATCGCCACCAAAATTAGGATTTGTAGGCGTGTAAACTAATTGTTGACCATGAACTAGTAAAACTCCAAAAAAAACAAAGAATACGCTTGTGAGCATAATTTTTTTATCCATTTTATTTTTATTTTTAATATCGAGTAATGTATAATTTTTGTTTTTCTAAATTAGAAAAGTATCTAGTTACTCTTTTAATTGATAACTCTGCTTGTGTTTTTAAAAAATCTAAAGTTGGTCTCACAAAAAATTGATGAACCACTGTATTTCCAATTACTATTTCTATAGTCGTATTTCTTCCCAGACTAATCTTTTCTATAACTTGAACGGTCTGTTTTCCATTTATTTGCTTTAAACTATAATTAGAATAAAACATGACATAAAAATCATGTCCTGCTTTTGTTTTAGTACTTTTGGTAACAATACCCTTAAATCCAGTATAGTCTTCCTCTTTAGGAATTATGTTTTGTTTTGTTTTAGTTTCATCGTCATTTAACACGACCACTCGATCTTTGGCTACCAGTTTATTGTTAGCATCATATATTAATAAAATAGTTGTAATCTTATCTTTACTATTTTTATTAATTTTAATGGTTTTTAGTTGTTTTTCTTCATAGGTTTCTAAAACAAAACGTCGTGCTTGCTCCTTTTTTATTATTTCGTCACTATTGTGCACTTTTTGTATAAGATAGAACACATACCTTAAACTATTAATGGTTTCAACTTTACTTTTAACAGTAGCGTCTACAGTAATAAACTCATCTTGAGTATTTACCTTTATTTCAGCAATAATGTTGGTATTCGTTAATTGAGAAAAGCTAAAGCTCGTAAACAACAAAAAAACGCCATACATTAATTGTGTTTTTTTAACCATTTTATACCCTAATAATAGCCATGCTTGTGTAATAATCCTAATTAATTAGATGCTTTTTTTAGTAACTCCTAATTGTTATGGATTTATTATTACCACTAAAATTAAATTTTAAATCGTTTGTAAGCGCATTGGTTCCAAACTTTTCAAAAATTAAATTATTCCCATTTTGGTTAACATTTAAACTGGCTTTTCTTACTGTTCCGTATGAAAAATTGGTAACTCTGTTATTATTTCCATTCTGAATAATTTGCTCAGAAACTGTTTGAATGGTGTTTAAGCTTTCAATTTTATTATTATTTCCTTTTTGCAAAAAAGATAAATCGGATTGTTGCGATTGCGAATTGGATAGTACCCTATTGTTTAATCCTATTTGCTGAATCGTCACGTTGTTATTAGACAATGAACTAGCAGCAGCACCGTTTAAATCATTAGTGGGTCTTTGATTGGCCTGCTCTAATTGTAAAAAATTAGTAATACGTTCTGTGTAACTGTATATATCGGATTGTTTATTTGTTATTGTATTATCTATTTCTCGTTTTTCTTGAGAAAACACAGAAATACTAATAAATAACAAAATAAAACTTATTAATTTTATTTTCATGGAAGTTATTTTAAAACAATAAAACTACATGTTTAGTTGTATATACCTCAAAAATATACATTTCTTTAATAACTATACAAAAAACAAAAAGAAAAGATTATTACTACAGTAATCTTTTCTTTCTGCTAATTTTGTATATACTATTTTAATTCTCTAAAGAATTAATACTTAGTTTTTATTAGTGGTTGTTTTGATTTACTGTAGCAGAATTCCCTACTCCATTTTGGTATACTTTACTAAAATCTTTAACACCACCTTGGTTTACAAAGATAGAATTTCCAGCACCACCTTCTTGGTTTGTGAAAGATACATTCTTACTACCTAATTGTGAAACAGTAGACTCGTTTAATTTACCTTCAGCACCCAAACCATCTTGAGTTTGTCTTGAGAAGTTAAACGTTCCTTCTTGGTAAGAAGTCGCTGTGTTGTAAGCTGCAGTTTGTTTCTGAACAGAAATATTATCCCATCCATCATTTTGAGTCGCCGTAGCTACATTGTTTTCACCTTCTTGGCGTTGGAATGCTAAATTATTACCTCCAGCAATTTGATCGATTGTTGCAGTATTATCCTTACTATCAGCAGCTTGCTCTTGGTAAGCATTATTCTTAACACCATCGTTTATCTGAGAAACAGTAGCTGTATTACCAGAACCTTCTTGGATTTGTAATGACGTTAATAACCTGCCTGATTGGTGAGCTGAAGCCGTTAAACCTTCACCATTTTGAGATTGAGTCACACTGTTATAACCTACATTATATTCAGTTCCAGCAACCTCACCACCATCTTGAACAGAAGTTGCTGAGTTACCCCATCCTTCTTGTACTTGAACAGAAGTCTGAATATCGTCACTTTGATCTGAAGTTGCAACAAGCTCAGATCCCCACTGGTATTGAGTAGCATCTAAATCTCTACCGTTCTGAAATACAGTCGCTGAATTTGCTTCCCCATTTTGATACTGAGAAGATACATTAACAAACTTGTCATCAGCAGCATCTCCTGTGTTATTTTGGTATGCATTAGCGGCATTACCTTTCCCAATTTGAAACTGTATAGCACTCTGGTCATCACCAGTTTGACCTATAGCAGCATTGTTAGCTGAACCGTCTTGTTGTTGCTCAGCTCTGTTAACGTTTCCTTCTTGATTTACTTTTGAATCATTACTTTCACCTTTTTGAAACACTAATGATGTGTTTTTTTCACCTTTTTGAGAAACGTCAGATGAGTTACCCCAACCATTTTGCATCACCAAACTGTGATTGTTGTGTGGTTTTTCAGGATCGTCTGGCATTAATTTTTTCTCAACCTCTGGTTTTTCAGGGGCTTTAGATGGGTCGTGTGGTCCTTGTTGTGCAAAAGATACATTTGCGATAAGTGCAAGCGCAGAAGCGCCTAATAAAAGCTTTCTCATTTTTGTGTATTTATTGATTAATAGCGAGGCAAATATATGTATTTATTTCACATGGTATTTTCGCTGGATAAAAAAAGTAGTGGTTTTAACAATATTTTCGATTAGGAAAGATATTTCACCGCTGAAATGCTTCAACTAATAAGACAAAACCTACAAAGCAATAAATTTAAATTCGAGCTTTAGAATTTGTGTCGTAATATAATTCCTTCATTTATTTGGTAAATAGCAATTCTCTATACTTAGTTAGTGGCCAAAGTTCGTCATCTACTAACAATTCTAATTTATCGCAATGATAACGAATAGTATCAAATATTGGTTTTACCTTATCACAGTATGCTGTTGCTCTACTCAACACATCTGTTATTTTGTTTGACGATTTGCGCATTTCCGTCATTTGAACAACATTTGTATTAATAGAGGTTATATGTTTAGAAATTTCTTCTATGAGTGCCATTTGGGTTTTTGCTACTTTTTTAAAATCTTTTTCATAAATCGCCTTCAAGCCTTTCACATTTTCAATTAAGATGTTTTGATATTTAACCGCTGTAGGCACCACATAATTCCTTGCTAAATCCCCAAGTACACGGCCTTCAATTTGAATGCGCATAATATAGTCTTCCATTTCTATCTCATAGCGTGCTTCAATTTCAGTAACATTCATAACACCCAGCACTTCATATAACTTAATCGCTTTTTTAGAAACATTTGCTTTTAATGCCTCTGGTGTTGTTTTATTATGGCTTAACTTTCTTTTTTTTGCTTCTTTCTCCCAAACTTCACCATAGCCATTTCCTTCAAACAAAATAGCTTTAGATTGTTTTATATAGTCTTTCAAAACATTAAAAATAGCATCGTCTTTTTTCATGCTTTTTTTATCTATGAGTTGGTCGACTTCAATTTTAAAATCTATAAGCTGCTTAGCAACAATTGAGTTTAACAATGTCATTGGTTTAGCACAATTGGTCTTAGCGCCTACTGCTCTAAATTCGAATTTATTTCCTGTAAAGGCAAAAGGAGAGGTTCGATTTCTATCAGTATTATCTAATAATATTTCAGGGATTTTCCCAACAACATTAAGTTTTAAATCTGTTTTTTCTTGTGGCGACAATTTGCCACTAGTCACTTGTTCTAATTCTTTTAAAACGCTTGTTAATTGAGCGCCTATAAATACTGAAATTATTGCAGGTGGCGCCTCATTAGCTCCTAATCTATGATCATTACTTGCCGAGGCGATAACTGCTCTTAATAATTCTTCATTATCATTAACCGCTTTTATGGTATTTATAAAAAAAGTTAAAAACTGAAGATTACTCATTGGCGTTTTCCCTGGGCTCAATAAATTAACATTAGTATCTGTCTTCAGGCTCCAATTATTATGCTTACCAGAGCCATTTATCCCTTCAAATGGCTTTTCATGAAATAGTACTTTAAAATGGTGTCGCTCTGCAATTTTATCCATCACATCCATTAATAGTGCATTATGATCTACCGCTAAATTAGCCTCTTCATATATTGGTGCCACTTCAAATTGATTTGGTGCTACTTCATTATGTCTTGCTTTTACAGGAATCCCTAAAAGCATGCATTCGATTTCCAGGTCTCGCATGTATGCCATTGCCCTATTGGGAATGGTGCCAAAATAATGATCGTCTAATTGTTGTCCTTTTGCTGAAGAATGCCCTAATAACGTTCTTCCTGTTAATTGAATATCTGGTCTAGACATCACTAAGGCACTGTCTATTAAAAAGTATTCTTGTTCCCAACCTAAAGAAGCATTTACTTTTTTAACATTCTTATCAAAATATTTGCATACGGCCACTGCAGCACTATCTACTGCCAATAAAGCTCTTAATAAGGGCGTTTTATAATCTAAAGCTTCTCCTGTATAAGCCACAAATACTGTAGGAATACATAAGGTTTGCCCATAGATAAATGCCGGAGATGTAGGATCCCAAGCCGTATACCCTCTGGCTTCAAATGTATTTCGTATGCCGCCACTAGGGAAACTTGATGCATCTGGTTCTTGTTGAACTAATTGACTCCCTCCAAATTTCTCTATGGCAGCTCCTTCTCCTATAGTTTCAAAAAAAGCATCGTGTTTTTCTGCTGTAGCTCCTGTTAAAGGCTGAAACCAATGTGTGTAATGGGTTACACCTTTAGACAATGCCCAATCTTTCATTGAAGAGGCAATTTGATCGGCAATACTGCGCTCTATTTTCGCGCCCTTTTCTATAGCGTTTCTCACACTCACAAAAGCGTCTTTAGTTAATGTTTGACGCATGGTAGACTGATTGAATACATTCTTTCCAAACAATTCTGAGCGTCTTGTTTCTTCAAAAATTGTATTTGGTGTTCTATTTAATGTTTCTTGAATGGCTTTAAAACGCAATGTAGGCATACTTCTATTTTTTACAAATATATACATTTCAACTTATTTTTATGCTAAATAATCATTTTACCTCTAAATAAATAGGGGTTAAATGTAAAAAACACAAAAAAATCATTTTTAACCCTATAAAATTAATAGGTGTTTAAAAAATAAATTATATTTGCATGCAAAATTACTAACAAAATTTCATTATCTATTATGAGCAAATCAAAATTAGAATACATATGGCTTGATGGGTACAAGCCAACTCAAAACATGAGAAGCAAGACTAAAATTGAAGAAAATTTTAGTGGAAAATTAGAAGATTGCCCAATTTGGTCTTTTGACGGGAGCTCTACGAAACAAGCTGAAGGTGATTCTTCAGATTGTTTATTAAAACCTGTTGCAATCTATCCAGATCCTGCTAGAAATAATGGTTATTTAGTAATGACAGAAGTCTTAAATGCAGATGGAACCCCTCATGAATCAAATGGAAGAGCAACAATTGACGATAACGATAACGATTTCTGGTTTGGTTTTGAGCAAGAATACTTTATAATGGATAGAGACACTCAATTACCTTTAGGATTCCCAATTGGAGGCTATCCAGGACCGCAAGGGATGTACTATTGCTCTGTAGGAGGAAGAAATACTCATGGTAGAGATTTTGTTGAGGAGCATGCCGATTTATGTATTGCTGCTGGATTAAATTTTGAAGGCATTAACCAAGAAGTGGCCTCTGGGCAATGGGAATACCAATTGTTTGCAAAAGGCGCTAAAAAAGCAGGTGATGAAATCTGGATCTCTCGCTATTTATTAGACCGTTTAACAGAAGCTTATGGCTACTATATTGAATACCATCCTAAACCAGTAAAAGGCGATTGGAATGGTTCTGGAATGCATGCCAATTTCTCTAACACTGTTTTAAGAACTTGTGGAAGCCAAGAGACTTACGAAAAAATATGTGAAGCCTTTAGACCTGTTGTTAAAGAACATATAGAAGTGTATGGAGAATTTAACGACCAGCGTTTAACAGGTTTACACGAAACTGCTGCCATTACAGATTTTAGTTATGGCATTTCAGACAGAGGCGCCTCTATCCGTATTCCTATTATCACTGTAGAAAAAGGTTGGAAAGGCTGGTTAGAAGATAGAAGACCTGCTTCTAACGGAGATCCTTATAAAATTGCAGGAAGAATTATAAAAACAGTAAAATCTGCAAATATTAGCTTAAACTAAGATTACATATCATCCCTAAAAAAGCCTTTGTTTTATTTTAAACAAAGGCTTTTTTTTGATTCACAATATTTTAGATTTAAACCCGATAAAAATGATAGAAAAAAAATACTATTAGAATCATCGTTTTTATTGTGATGAAGTAAGTCTTCATATTGAACCACTAAGAAAAAAACTAACCTTTAAAAACCAGATAAATAAATACGGCATACAAGAACACTAAAATAAATCCTTTTAGTCTGCCTATTTTATGTCTTACAGGCAATAATGCTAGTGGTAAAATTATTGCAGCAAATAATAGCATCCAAAATATATCTCGGGTTAAAATGGAAACCTCGGTTACTGGAATCGTTTTTATAATAGACGTTAAACCCAATACAGAACCTATATTAAAAATGTTTGAACCCATTAAATTACCTAACGAAATCGCTTTTTCTTGTTTAAGTGCGGCGATTACCGAAGCTGCCAATTCTGGCACACTGGTTCCAAAAGCAATCATAGTGACTCCAATTACGGCTTGACTTACACCCAATTTTTCTGCAATAGCTGTAGCGCCTTCAACTAACCATTCCGAACCAAAATATAATGCAAAAGCCCCAATTAGTAACCAAATAAAAATTTTAATATTAGAAACAACCGCCAATGCATCATCAACTTCCTCTAATTCATCAGTAGGTTTTTGACTTTTAATAAGATACACTATAAATACAATTAAAGCCGAAAAAAGCACTGCGCCTTCTACTGCAATTAACTGTTTGTCATTATATAAAAAATACCATAATATTCCAGAGAACAGGAGCATAACAGGCCAATTCAAGCGATAAAAGGAACGGTCTACCCCAATAGCGCCAATAATAGCGGTAACACCTAATACCAAGGCAATATTTGCAATATTAGACCCCACAACATTATTTATTGCGATAGCTGGAGAGCCATTTAATGCTGCTTGCAAACTAACCAGCAATTCAGGAGCTGAAGTCGCAAAGGAAACCACCGTCATCCCAATTACAATTTTGGAAATATTAAGTTTAAAAGACAATGCCACAGAAGCGCGAACTAAAAATTCGCCGCCTACTACTAATAAAACAAAGCCTAAAATTAGATATGCGATACTCATTAATTATTTTTTCAACGAAGATAGTTAAGATTTACAAATACTAAAGGCCAATTTCTTATCCTAAAAACACTAAGTTAGATGTATTTAGCTGCCATTCATTTAATAATTATTTTTCTTCTTATTACGCTATTTTTAGTGGTAATTTTTAACAAATATAAGCCTGAGGGTAAGTCTACATTAAAATACTCTTTATCTGCCTCTAACATTAACTCATTTAGCAGCCTGCCTTCAGCAGAAAAAATAGTAATTCTACTTTCTTTATCTAGGCCAGAAACATACAATTTATCTGTTACTGGATTGGGGAATAATTTCACTTTAGATTTATTAAAACTTTCTATCCCTAATGTCGCTTCCCAAGGTTCTCCTACATTATTTCCCCAAATGTATTCTACTAAATTTGGTGCATCTATAAAAGGGTTTCTATTTTTTTGCCATTCATAAATAATATTATTCCTGTTCATTTCAAAATCGTCTGGCGGATCGTTTCTGTGCCATTCCAATAGCGTTTCTAAATCCCCCGTTTTACCTTGTCTTAACTCTGGAAAACCATTTACGACTTCTAGTCCATTATAACGTATTTCCATAAACAAAACACTTCTCGCCACGTCGCCTTTAAAACTGCCTAAGGTTCCTTGCGGACCTATATAATCACCATAAAACCGATTATTTCGTGTTGTGTTTTCCAAACCATCGCTTGCCCTTAAAGCATGCGCATCAGAATTTCCATGACGAAGAGAATCTGCCTTTGTTGTCCAATAAACGGCTATTCCATCTGCAATATCATCTTCATCTATATTATTATAATTGGCATGCGAACGCGGAAAAGTATGTTCCCTATTCCACTTCCCAACATTGCTTGAAGTGGTTTGAAAATCTAATTTGGCCCGCCCCTGCTCTGTATACAATAACCAAACCTGATTACTATTTTCAGGGTTTACATCGGCTTGTTTTAAAATTTCTATCACATCACTATAACTATGCGCTCTAACCATTATAGGGTTGGCAATTATATCTTGTAACACTTGTCTTAATTCTAGACCAGCTTTGCCTTCTAAAGGTTCATAATAACCTTCAGGCATCATATTTTTCACGATCCCATACGTAGGGTTTGTTGGCTTTCCATAAGGGGCTATAACAAAATCATCGTCTATTATTCTTAGCTTCACAAAATTATTAAAAGGAATTAAAGGAGCTTGTAAATCTTTAAATACAATTAATGGTTCTTCATCGCCTTCATCTAGAGCATCATTAGTAAGCGTAATTATTGTAGTGACGGTGTTTTGCTTATTTGGTATGGTAACCGTAGTATTACCAGAATAATCAGAACTATTAAAATTTAAATGATCTAATGAAAAGCTAAAAGAAGCGTCAGCAGTCATAGGCCGTTGAGAGGTAAATGTTATTTCTAACTTTTCACCTTCTAAATACTGCATTTTATTGGTAGAAATAGTTATTGGATTAAAAACAATCCCACCGCCATCGTTTAATTGGCCTGGTGTGGCAATTGCTGCTTCATAAACGCCATTATTATTTAACTGAATTGATTTTAAATCGTTAGAAGCGCCTTCATTTACTTGATTAGTTTCTCCTAGTAAGGTGAGCAAATCAATATCATCGGCATCGTTGGTATCATAGACTAAAGCATCAATAAGGTTTACAGTGGTCGCTTTTGTCCCGTTTGGAAAATCTGAAGCCTTTGCAAAATAAATGGCTACAGCATCTGCACCATTTTGTATGATATTAGATGGAATTAACAATTGAGGAAAGGGCGTCATATTTTCACTACCAATAAGCAACAATCCATTATCATCAGAAATGGCTCCATCTAAATCTAAAGTAAAATAGCTAGAATCTCTACCCGCAGGAGAACCGTTAAAAAGCACTAATACATACCCATCTAATGAAACGTTAGGACTCGCTGTTTTTAATTCAATAAATTCTTTCTCATCAATTCCAGGAGTATCACACTCGAGCTCATTAATAACGACCTGCCCTGCCATTTCCAAACTCATTAGTAGGATGATAAATACAGCTATTAGGTTTTTCATTGGCACTTTATTGATTTTTACTAAAACACATTGATTAGCTTAAAATTAAGATTATTATAATCATTCTTAGATAAAACAAAATTAGTGATTTATGTCCACCTTATACATTAGATAACGGAAAAAATACCCGATGCAAAAAGACGAAAACATGCTTTTAGGCATTATAAATAACCAAATGGCGCTAGTTAAAAAAATAGCTTAGAAAATAGCCCTTGAAATATATCATTATAAAACAAAAATAGCTCAATGAGTTACATTTAATAACAAAATTATAGATCGCTTGTTTAAATTTAAAACAATTAACCTTAAATAGGTTATAATTAAGCAGTTAAATACATAGATTTTAGTGTTTTTATTTGGATAATAGTAATTTCATCTTATATATTGATAGGACAATTATGAAAATGATTGTAGTTATTAATCTTTTAAACCGAAATGAATATGATGACACTTGCCAAAATTTTGATTGATATAATATTATCAATACTACTGTAACCACAAATAAAATGTAAAACTTAGTCTAGAATAAGTTTTACTTTTTAAACAAAGTAGTCATCAAAAATTTGGACCCTCATTTAATTTAAAGCTTAATAAATGTTACGCAAACCATTTTAAAAATAAGAACACTATTTGGTTAAAGAAAATCGCAAATACTGCATAAAACCAGAGTCTCTATCTGGTTAAACGAAATTATTAGATAATGAACATTCTAATACTTTACGCCAGACGATAACTTATTTCAGTTAGAGAAACAGCATACTCTACTTCATAATGCCATTCTATAATTCTTGTGATTATAAAAGTATCTCATATAAAGACTATTAAACAAAAAAGTCGTTACCTATGAGAAAGTAACGACTTTAATATTCTAACCATTCACTAATAATGAACTAATAATAAGTCTTTATTAATACTTAATAGATGCAAGACTACTCAAAAGGTTGCGTGTTTTTTAAAATTACTTCGCTAAAGTATCCTTAAAAATTTTACAAACATAGTCTCCCTCACATTTTAATGACATTATCTTTTGATGATTCTATAAAAAGAAATATATTTGCACCCACAAAAAAACTTCGTAGCGTTTGCTAGACCACTATATTTTAATGTATGTTTTTGGCCAATCTAATAAGAAAAGAAGTTTAAATAACGGCCTCGTGGCGCAACTGAATAGCGCACTTGATTACGGCTCAAGAGGTTACAGGTTTGAATCCTGTCGAGGTCACGAATGAATAGTTCTAAAAGAAAAAACGCCAAGTTTACTTGAGCGTTTTTTTGTTTGAACTATTCTCAAAGCGGAGCTTTGTTTGGATCATGGAATAATCTTGTCGAGGTCACTAATAAAAATCACAATTCACTAACA
This sequence comes from uncultured Flavobacteriaceae bacterium, assembly GCA_937937185.1. Lineage (GTDB taxonomy): Bacteria > Bacteroidota > Bacteroidia > Flavobacteriales > Flavobacteriaceae > JAHDGB01. The sequence goes on along the minus strand of CALDCO010000323.1, from coordinate 295 downwards.
TATAGAGAGTTGCGGTTTTTTTACTTTAAATAAGACTCATCATTTGTGTTCCGTTATATTGTCACAAAAAGAGCATTAAAACCTGGTCGTAAGCGATGCTCTTTATTAAGTCAAAATATGGGGTAAAAAAGAGAACTAGGCCATTACTGAATAATAATTTAACGTGATTTCTATGTAATAAAATTTACGTCAGTCAGAGTGATTTTCGATAGAAAATTGTATCGAAGACAAGTAAATTCTCAATCAAAAGCCTAATTTCGATACAATTTTTCTTCGTTTCACTTTGAAAAACCAC
>CALDCO010000322.1 GCA_937937185.1 uncultured Flavobacteriaceae bacterium | reverse complement strand
ATGAGAACTAAAGAAGATTTCTACCTAAAGAAGCTATAATAGAATTACTGTATCTTTGCAAAATATATAGAACGATTTGTTATGTTCCACGTGGAACATTTTATTTATTACAAATAGATTATGTTTAATGAAGTTTACGATGTTATTGTAGTTGGTGCTGGGCATGCAGGGAGTGAAGCCGCAGCCGCAGCCGCTAATATGGGAAGTAAGACCTTATTGGTTACTATGAATTTGCAAAACATAGCGCAAATGTCTTGTAATCCTGCCATGGGAGGCATTGCAAAGGGCCAAATCGTTAGAGAGATCGATGCTCTGGGTGGCTATAGTGGCATCGTTAGTGATACTTCTGCTATTCAGTTTAAAATGCTTAATAAATCTAAAGGGCCCGCCATGTGGAGCCCAAGAGTGCAAAGTGATAGAATGCGATTCGCAGAAGATTGGCGCCTGCTTTTAGAGCGCACAGATAATTTAGACTTTTACCAAGAAATGGTTTCTGGTTTAATTGTAGAACACGGAAAAGTAACAGGAGTGAAAACCTCACTAGGGCTTAAAATTAAATCGAAATCTGTAGTACTTACTAACGGCACTTTTTTAAACGGATTAATTCACATCGGTGACAAGAATTTTGGTGGCGGTAGAGCAGGGGAAAGAGCCGCTACAGGAATCACTGAACAGTTAATTGATTTGGGTTTTGAATCTGGAAGAATGAAAACAGGTACGCCACCAAGAGTGGATGGACGCTCGTTAGATTTTTCCAAGATGACGGAACAGCCTGGAGATGCTAATCCCGAAAAATTTTCTTATTTAGATACTACGAAAGTGTTGACAAAACAGCGTTCTTGCCATATGACGTATACCAGTAAATTGGTTCACGATTTATTGCGGGAAGGCTTTGATCGGTCTCCAATGTTTAATGGTAGAATTAAAAGCTTAGGGCCACGTTATTGCCCTTCCATAGAAGACAAAATAAATCGTTTTGCAGACAAAGACCGTCACCAATTATTTGTAGAGCCCGAAGGATGGAATACCTGTGAGGTTTACGTAAACGGCTTTTCTACGTCCTTGCCAGAAGATGTTCAATTTAAAGCACTAAGATCTGTAGTGGGTTTTGAAAATGTTAAATTTTTCAGACCAGGTTATGCCATTGAGTATGATTATTTCCCGCCTACTCAACTACAACATAATTTAGAAACAAAGTTAGTAGAAGGCTTGTATTTTGCAGGGCAGATAAACGGCACTACAGGATATGAAGAAGCCGCTTCACAAGGATTAATGGCTGGTATTAATGCGAGTTTAAAAGTGCAGGAGAAGGCCCCATTTACTTTAAAAAGAGATGAAGCTTACATAGGTGTTTTAATTGACGATTTAATTACTAAGGGTACAGAAGAGCCGTATAGAATGTTTACCTCTCGTGCTGAATATAGAACCTTACTTAGGCAAGATAACGCCGATCTTAGACTCACGCCTAAAGGGTATGAGTTGGGTATTGCCTCGGAAAACCGTTTAAGAAGGATGGAAGAAAAACACAATCAAGCAGAAAAATTTGTGCAATTCTTTAGAACGACAAGCGTAACACCCAAAGAAGCTAACCCCATTTTAGAATCTAAAAACTCGGCATTAGTGAAACAACAGGACAAGCTATTTAAGTTGTTTGCTAGACCAAATATAGATATTAATGATGTAAGAAAGTTTAAGGCTGTAGAAAACTACATACAGGATAATAGTTTGGATAGAGAAGTGATAGAACAAACTGAAATTCAGGTAAAGTATTCTGGGTATATTGCGAAAGAAAAAAATAATGCCGATAAATTGAATCGTCTAGAAAACATTAAAATTCCATCTAATTTCGATTATTCTAAATTGCAATCTATGAGTTTAGAAGCGAGAGAAAAATTAGCAAAAATACAACCTGTTACGATTTCTCAAGCATCAAGAATTAGTGGGGTTTCACCTAGCGATATTTCTGTGCTTTTAGTATATATGGGACGATAATTTTTTAAATTGCTAATTGTTCCACGTGGAACGTGATGCTTTTGTCTATGAAATCAATTCTTTTAAACCAAGAAAAAACAATAAAACAAAAACTTTTTGGAGGTGTTTTTTTATTGTGTTCTATCCTGGTCTTTATAAGTGGGGCGTCGTATTTTTTGGTTTTATTTTTCATACTAATTGGCTTGTTCTTTTTTGGTTTTAATATGAAGATTAAAATTGAAAACCCTTTTGAAAATAGTGAACGACAATTTTGTGTTTTTAATTTTAAAATAGTTTCATCGAAATTAAATTTTCCTTATCCAGATTATATTTCTGTGTTTTCGACAACCCTAAAAGGGTCTAATGAGTATGGTGCAATAAGTGCTATGGGAAGCACAAGTAAACATGATAAAATAGTTTTAAAGCTATTTAGTGATAATAAAAATATTAGCATTTATTCAGGAGAATCTTATGAAGAAGCGCTTAATAGAGCACATTTTATAAAAGACATTTTAAACATAGAATTGTATAATCCTATTGCAGAGAATGAATAACTTAAAAGTAAAAGACCACTCTGTTTCTGGAGAAGAATTTCATTTGGTAGAGAACCGCAACTATGGTTTTTTAGAAACGCAACCCCAACCAGCTTTAAACAAGCTGTCTAATTATTATGAGAGTGAGGATTATATTTCTCATACCGATGCGAAACGAAGTTTATTTGAGAAAGCATATCATGTGGTGCGAAGCATTTCATTAAAAAGAAAATTAAAATTAATTTATTCTTTTAATTCAGAAAATAAAACACTGTTAGATATAGGATGTGGCACTGGCGATTTTTTACAATTGGCAAAACAGAACAGCTGGAGCATCTGTGGTATTGAACCAAATGAAAAGGCCAGAAGCATCGCAAATGAGAAAACGGCTAATGCCGTTTTTAACAGCAATAAACTAAGTGAATTAAAACCACATAGTTTTGATGTCATTACTTTATGGCATGTTTTAGAACACCTTCCTAACTTAGAGGCGCAAGTAAGTACTTTAAAGAGACTGTTAAAACAAAATGGTACTTTAGTTGTTGCCGTACCTAATTATAAAAGTTTCGATGCGCAGATTTACCAATCCAATTGGGCGGCGTACGATGTGCCAAGACATTTATGGCATTTTTCTAAACTGTCGATTTCTAAATTATTTAAAGCGCAACAAATGAAAGTGGTAAAAACACTTCCAATGCTTTTTGATGCTTACTATGTGTGTTTATTATCTGAGAAATATAAATCAGGAAAAATGAATGTATTAAAATCTTTGTGGACAGGATTTCGTTCAAACCTAAAAGCCAAACGCACAAAAGAGTATTCTTCTCTTATTTATGTGATTAAAAACGACTAAAAACCAATTCCAAGGCTTTTGTTAATTCCTAATCTTTTTCGAACCTTATCTCTAGTGAAATTTTTAAAACGCGCTTAAAAGGCTTTATTTGAACCTGTTTTTAATAGTTTTTAATTATATAAAACGTTTTTGTGTATAAGATTTAATTATAATAGTAATTTCACCATAAAATTTAATTATTAAATAGAAACACTTTTATACTTTTGTCGCAAACTAAAAAATATAAAAATGAAATACTTATTTATAATAGCAGTTGCAATAATTTCTTTATCATCTTGTCAGCAACAAAAAATTGCGTATTTAGATAATGGGAAGGTTATAAATGACTATCAAGAAAAAATTGATATGGAAGCGCGATATAAAGTTCAAATGGAAGCGTATCAAAAAAATAGAGATAGCATTGGGAGAGCATTTCAAGCCGAGGTTGCAGATTATAATGCCAAGGAAAAAACATTATCTGAAAAAAAGAAAAGAGAATGGGGCCAGCAATTAGGTCAGAAACAACAAAGATTACAACAACAATTGCAATTTGAAGAGCAAAAAATATCTAAAGATTACCAAACCGAGATAGATACTTTAATTTCTAAAGTTAAAACCTTTGTAACTGGCTATGGGAAAAAGAACGGGTATACTTACATTTTAGGAACTAGCGAAAACAACGCCAGCGTGATGTATGGTAAAGACGAGTTTGACATTACTGAAGCCGTTTCTAAAGCTATAAATGCCGCATACAAACCAGCAGAGGCAGAAACAACAGAGACAGAAACAACACAGGCAGAAAGCGCAAAAGAAGAACAGTAAACGCTGTTTACAGTAGACTTTCACATTGTTCGCAACGTCGAACAATAATTTTGAAGATACCCAATTTTGTGTTGCTTTTGTCATTTTTGCATTGATAATTTACATGGGTTTGATCTCGAATTTAGTACGAAAGGGTCGCCAAAATGAGTGATTTTTCGCAGTAAAACGAAGAAAAATGGTCTCGAAATTCGGTTTTTGATTGAAAATTGGAGCTAGGGCTTTCACGTTTTATGCCAAGGTGTGCCTTAAAAAAGTCGGCCTTTCTTTTACATTATAGCGCGGATTTAAGGCGCAAATATGAGCTATCTAATTTATTGATAATTAGCGCTTTAAATCTAAATTCAAACGAAAGGCATAGATAGAACTCCGATTTGAGAGGCTTCTTTTATTGAAAATTGTAAATGCTATGAGGTGTAATGCAGTAGTTTAATGGGATGTCGTGATGAGCACTATCGAAATGCGTTTCTTCATGTTCAAAAAAAGACAACCCAATTTTAATAGTGCTTTTTTTACAATGGTTTAAAAAACGGTCGTAAAACCCTTTTCCATAACCAACACGGTGGCCTTTATCATTAAAAGCCAAAAGAGGTACAAATACAACCTCTATTTTATCGTATGGAATCTCTATCCCCTCTGTGGGCTCAGGGATGTTATAAGCATTAATTTTTAATTTGGTAGCATCAGTTAATAAAATGTTAGTCATTTCTAGCGTGTTAAAATCACTTTTAGAAACCACTATATTTTTATCTTTTCCAGCTAAAATATTTAATATAAAATCGGTATTAACTTCTTTTTGAGCAGTAATGCTTAAATAAATATGGTAAAAAGTAAAGTCCCAAATAGGGAGTTTTAAAGTGTTATTAGCTATGGATAAACTTAAATCGTCTAATTTCGAAAATGACAGGTTTTGTCTTTTTAATTTGTATTTTTTTCTTAATTCTTTTTTAGTCATTGCTAGGCTACGGTAACATATTGAAAATAGTTATACCCCTTCATGGCTAAGTTTAGTCGTAATATGGAACAAGGCATCGCCTTGATACACTATAGGCGATTCATTTACATTGATAATATAACCAGAGGCATTTGCTTTTACAAAATGATTAAATTTTCCATAGGGATCGGTAATATTTCCAATAACGTCGTTTTTATTCACTTTAGAATTAATCCTCACCGTGTTTTTAAACATGCCTGAAAAACTGGCTCTAATCCATTTGCTTTCTTCAATAAAAATACCCGTTTTTTTTGGTTTGGACACTTTAAAACTACTTTTTAGCATCCCTAAAGAATTTAAAACCCGCTTGGTACCATTTACGCCATTATTGGTAACATTACTATCGATATGAAACGATTTTCCGCCTTCATAAAGTAAAATAGGAATGCCTAATTTATCGCAAGAATTTCTAAACGATTTTTTGATATTTTTAGAATATAAGACAAAGGGTGCGCCAAAGATTTTCGCTAATGCTTTTAAATTTGAATTGTTTTTAGCGATGCGTATTTGCGGGGAATTAAAACGTTTCGCACCCCCCGTATGAAAATCTAAAATTAAATCGGCATGAGGCACAATTTCAGTCATTAATTTGTGGGCAACACGTCCTGCTAAAGACCCAGATTTTCCTCCGGGAAATACCCGATTTAAATCCCTGCCATCTGGAAATTCGCGGTTCATATGTATGAACCCAAAGATATTAATAACGGGAACGCAAATAATGGTGCCTTTTTTGGGTTTATTAATGCCTTTAGCGATGATTTGTCTTACAATTTCAACACCATTTACTTCATCGCCATGTATTCCTGCAGTAATTAAAACGGTAGGGCCAGGTACTTTAGATCGCTCAATAAGAACAGGAACATCAATCGTATTTGTAGAATGCAATTTAGCAACGCCAAAACTTGCTTCAACGCTTTTTCCTAAGGCTATTTTTTCTCCTAAAATTTCAAATACTTCTTTTTCACTCATTTACTTTCTATTTCTTTCTACAAAAGTAATGATACTTTTTGCAATGTTTTTTTCTGTAGCCGCTTCAATGCCTTCAAGACCAGGAGTAGAGTTTACTTCTAACAGTAATGGACCTCTTTTAGATTGTAACATGTCTACGCCACAAACAGGTAATTTTAAGGCACGCGCTGCTTTCATGGCAACTTTTAATTCGGCCTCAGACAGTTTTATAATTTCTGCAGCGCCCCCTCGATGTAAGTTTGAACGAAATTCGCCTTCTTTTCCTTGTCGTTTCATGGCACCAACAACATGGCCATCGACCACAAGGGCTCTTATATCTGCTCCTTTTGCTTCTTTTATGTATTCTTGAACAATAACCCTAGCTTGTAATCCATTAAAAGCCTCTAAAACAGATTCGGCAGCGTTTTTAGATTCCGCTAAAACCACACCCAAGCCTTGAGTCCCTTCCAACAATTTAATAATTACTGGCACCCCGCCTACATGATTAATAACTTCTTGAACATCTCTAGAGTAGTTGGTAAAAACCGTTTTAGGCATGCCAATACCTGCTTTAGAGAGTCGTTGCAAACTTCTTAATTTGTCCCTGGAACGCAAAATAGCGTCAGATGCTACAGTGGTAAATACATTCATCATTTCAAATTGACGAACCACAGCGCAGCCATAGAAGGTGACTGAAGCTCCTATTCTTGGGATAATGGCATCAACATAGTCTAAATAACGATCGTTATAATATATCGTAGGTTTTTCCTTTTCAATGATAATATCGCATTTTAAAGGGTCTATCACCTCAATATCATGTCCGCGTTTTTCTCCTTCGTCTACCAGACGACTTGTGGAGTACAAGTTTGCATTACGTGAAAGTATAACTATGTTCATTTAATGTCGTGTTATAAGCTTTTTTCGAATTTAAAATTAATTTAATTACGGTTATTTTATTCAAAAATAAGCCATCGATTTTTAAATTATTAATAATCTATGTGTTGAATTAAAATATTTCGTTAAATATTAGCCCATATACTTAAAATAAAAAGGGTGGTTTAAAAGAAATAATTAACTTTGGTTTAAATGGATAAGCCTGCTTTAGACATACAGCTTAAAACCCTGCCAGACTCACCAGGAGTATATCAATATTTTGATATTGAGGGCACTATTATATATGTAGGAAAAGCTAAAAACTTAAAGAAAAGAGTGGCTTCGTATTTTAACAAAGTGCATGAGAATGGTAAAACGCGAGTTTTAGTAAAAAAGATAGCGCAAGTAAAACACATTGTTGTCGCTACAGAAACCGATGCCTTATTACTGGAAAATAACTTAATAAAGAAGCATAGGCCAAGGTATAATGTCTTGCTTAAAGATGATAAATCCTACCCTTGGATTTGCATTAAGAAAGAACGCTTTCCAAGAGTATTTCCCACCAGAAGAGTCATTAAAGACGGCAGCGACTATTATGGGCCCTACACCAGTATGAAAACAGTAGGCACCCTATTAAACCTTATAAAAGGCTTATACCAACTAAGGACGTGTAATTACGATTTAGCAAAAGAAAAAGTAAACGCTGGAAAATATAAGGTCTGTTTAGAATACCACATAGGAAATTGCAAAGGGGCTTGTGTAGGGGCTGAAACCGAACAAAGTTATAATGAAAATATAATTGCAATACGTGAAATTTTAAAGGGAAACTTTAAAGATTCACTTGGGCAGTTTAAAAAACAAATGAAACAATATGCTGAAAGTATGGCGTTTGAATTGGCCCAAAAAGTGAAAGAAAAAATAGTTATATTAGAGAACTATCAGGCAAAATCGACCATAATAAACCCTAAAATTAGTAATGTAGACGTTTTCTCTATAGTTAGTGATGAAAGTTATGGGTATATTAATTTTCTTCAAATTTCGTATGGTTCTATTATAAGATCTCATACTCTAGAAATTAAAAAAAAATTAGAAGAAACCGATAAAGAATTGTTAGAACTCGCCATAACAGAAATAAGGCAGCGTTTTAACTCTAATTCAAAAGAAATATATGTTCCGTTTAAAGTGAATTTAGGAGAAGGCATTAAAGTCACACTGCCCCAACTGGGCGATAAAAAACACATTTTAGACTTGTCTATAAGAAATGCAAAGTATTACAGATTAGAGCGTTTTAAACAAGTAAAAATAACAGATCCAGACCGTCACGTTAAACGTATTATGACGCAAATGAAAACCGATTTGCGTTTAAATGAAGAACCTAGACACATTGAATGTTTTGACAATTCTAATATTCAAGGCACACACCCAGTTGCGGCTTGTGTGGTTTTTAAAAATGGGAAACCTAGTAAAAAAGAGTACCGTCATTTTAATATAAAAACGGTTGAGGGTCCAGACGATTTTGCTTCTATGGAAGAAGTTGTATACAGGCGCTATAAACGCTTAATTGAAGAAGAAAAACCATTGCCGCAGCTTATTATAATTGATGGTGGTAAAGGGCAATTGTCTTCAGCATTAAAAAGTTTAGACACTTTAAATTTAAGAGGCAAAATTGCCATTATAGGAATCGCTAAACGATTGGAAGAATTATTTTATCCCAACGATCCCATTCCATTATACCTAGATAAAAAAAGTGAAACCTTAAAGATTATACAGCAATTACGTAACGAAGCCCATAGATTTGGTATAGAGCACCATAGAAATAGAAGGAGTAAAACCGCATTAAATACAGAAATGGAAACCATTCCTGGCATAGGAGAAAAAACAATTATAACCTTATTAAAAACATTTAAATCGGCGAAAAGAATCGCCAATGCAAAATTAGATGAATTAGAAGGTGTTGTAGGCGTATCTAGGGCTGAAAAAATATATAATTATTATCATAAAGAATGAAAAGAAGTGCCGCTTTAATACTGCTATTATTTTTTGTGAATGCTTTTGGGTATTCTCAAGAAGGCGACATTAAAGACCCTAAAGTAGGCTTGGTACTTAGTGGTGGTGGTGCAAAAGGATTGGCACATATAGGGACACTAAAAGTGATTGATAGTTTAGGGATTCGCATAGATCATGTCGCTGGGACAAGTATGGGAGCAATAATTGGCTCTTTGTATGCGGCAGGATACTCTGGGAAGCAACTAGATTCTATTTTTCAAGACATAAATTTTGACGATATTTTAAGTGATAATATACCACGAGGCTCAAAAACCTTTTACGAACGCGAAAATGATGAAAAGTATGCCGCCATATTACCTTTTGATAGATTTATAGTGAAATTACCTTCGGCGATTTCTAGTGGTCAAAATACATTTAATTTATTATCCAAGTTAACCCTTCATGTAAGCGATATTAATGATTTTGAAAAATTACCCATTCCATTTTTTTGCATGGCGACAAATATCGAAAATGGTCAGGCGGTGATGTTAGATAAAGGAAATCTGGCTCAAGCGATAAAAGCAAGTGGTGCATTTCCTTCACTATATCAACCAGTTTTAATAGAAGATCAATTGTTAATCGATGGTGGCGTTACCAATAATTATCCAATAGATGAGCTTAAAGAGAAAGGCATGGATGTTATTATTGGTGTAGATGTTCAAGATGGCTTATCTAACCGTATGGATTTATCTTCAGCACCGCAAATATTATTTCAAATCAATAATTTTCGAACCATAGATGATATGAAAATAAAGTCTAAAAAAACAGACATTTACATAAAACCGGATATCGAAGATTTTAATTTTATCTCCTTTTCCCAAGGCAATCAAATTATAAAAAATGGTGAGATTGCCACTAAATTAAAATTAAAAGAGTTGCAGCAGCTGGTAAACAAACAAACTAAAAAAAGAAGCCCTTTTTATGAAGGAAAGACCCCCGATAGCATACAAATAAATCAAGTTTATTTTAAAGGCCTTAATAAATACACAAAATCGTATACCATAGGAAAGCTTAAGCTGGAAACTAAAGAAAAAACAAGTTACCATCGTTTTCTTAGTGGCACAAATAATTTAATAGCAACGAATAACTTCGATACTTTTACCTATAAACTGGTGCCTTCTAGCGAAGATAAAGAAGGCGGTTATGATTTATATGGAGAATTAAAGGAAACCAATAAAACCACATTTTTAAAATTTGGGTTGCATTACGATGGCTTATATAAAAGTGCACTATTAGCTAATTTCACAAAGAAACAATTACTATTTAAAAGTGATGTGTTGTCTTTAGATTTAATTTTTGGAGATAATACAAGGTATAATTTCGAGTATTATATAGATAAAGGCTATTATTGGAGTTTTGGCGTAGGGTCTCGTTATAACGAATTTAACAAAAGTGTAGCTGCTTCTATCTTTTTTACCCCTCAAGAATTAGCTTTGGCAGGGGTTAATAAAATAGATGTTAAGTATACCGATTTAACGAATAAAATATTTGCTAGAACGCAATACAAAAACGATTTAACATTAACCTTGGGGTTAGAGCATAAGCGCTATAAAGTAAAAACAGAAACCGTAATAGCATCATCTGATACAAGAGCGACACTCTTCGATAACAGCGATTATGTTAGCGCCTATGGTAATTTACAGTTCGATTCTTTCGACGATAAACATTTTCCTAGTGAGGGGTTTTATTTTAATGGCGATTTTAATCTTTATTTATACTCCTCAGATTTTAATGGAAACTTTTCAGAGTTTTCAGCCTTAAAAGCAGATATAGGTTATGCGTATCGATTTAAACCAAAGCTTAGTGCTAATATTTTAGGAGAAGCAGGAACCTTATTCAATGCCAAGGATAACAGGTCTTTCGATTTTGTTTTAGGAGGCTATGCCAATAATTTTATAAATAATTTCAAAAGTTTTTATGGCTATGATTACTTATCTATAGACTCTACGAGTTTTTTAAAAGCAACACTAAATTTAGATTACGAGATTTTTAAAAAAAATCACATCATACTATCTGCTAATTTTGCTAATGTGCAAGACGATTTGTTTACCGACGTCGATTTCGATTGGTTAGCATTTCCAGCTTATACAGGTTATGCTTTAGGTTACAGCCTTGAAACTTTTTTGGGTCCTGTTGAAGCAAAATACACCTGGTCGCCAGAGTTAAGGGAAAACTATTGGTTTTTTAATCTCGGGTTTTGGTTTTAAAAGACTGTTTTTTAAGTTTTTAAAATCGAGAAATAATAACGATATTTGTATCTCTATGAAATGCATTTGGGAAGACATACTTAGCTCTCTAAAATTTCTTATTAAAAGAAATCCAGAATGATTTAGTATCATTACATTAAATTAATCGTACGTTTAATTTGTAATATAAATCATTATGCCATTTTATCATACACTAGGAAAAATTCCTCCTAAGCGACATACTCAATTTAGAAAAACAGACGGCTCTCTTTATTATGAACAACTATTTGGAACGATAGGGTTTGATGGTATGGCGACGAATTCATACCATGAACAAAGGCCAACACAAGTAAAGCAAATAAAGAAACAATATAATATTGCACCTGCAATTGCCAAAAAAAACCACATACAATCGTATTGCTTTAAAGGGTTTCAAGTCCCCGCTGAAAATGATTATTTAGAAAGCAGGAAAATAGTCCTTACTAATAGCGATTGTAATATTATATTAGCTGCGCCTAAGCAATCTACAAATGCTTATTTTTATAAAAATGCTGATGCCGACGAACTTATTTTTGTTCATAAAGGGTCTGGAAAATTAAGAACGCACCTTGGGAATTTAGATTTTAAATACGGAGACTACCTTATAATTCCCAGAGGCGTCATCTATAAACTTGATTTTAATAGTGAAAACAATCGTTTGTTTATTGTAGAATCGCGCCGTCCAATATATACCCCTAAACGCTATCGTAATCGGTTTGGGCAACTCTTAGAGCATTCGCCCTATTGCGAGCGCGATATTCGCAGACCTTATGAATTAGAAACCAATAACGCATCTGGAGAATTTTTAATAAAGATAAAAAAGCAAGATAATATTTTCGATATGATCTATGCTTCTCATCCTTTTGATGTGGTAGGGTACGACGGTTTTAATTACCCTTATGCCTTTTCAATACACGATTTCGAACCCATAACAGGACGCATACACCAGCCCCCGCCTGTGCATCAAACTTTTGAAACCGATGCCTTTGTGGTCTGTAGTTTTGTTCCAAGATTATACGATTATCATCCGCAAAGTATTCCTGCGCCTTATAATCATAGTAATATAGATAGTGATGAGGTCTTGTATTATGTCGATGGGGATTTTATGAGTAGAAATAATATTGAACAAGGACATATTTCCTTACACCCAGGCGGCATTCCTCATGGGCCTCACCCTGGTGCGACAGAGCGAAGTATAGGTCAAACAAAAACTGAAGAATTAGCAGTAATGGTTGATACTTTTAAACCATTAATGGTAACCGAGGAAGCGATGAAAATAGCAGATGAAGACTATTATAAATCGTGGTTAAGCTCATCTTAGCCTCCCTAAAGAGAAGGAAACAAGATGATAACAAATTAATTAAAAACATGAAATTACCCGTTTTGTGTTTCTCCTTAGGGAGATTAAGAAGGACGTATTATGAGTAAAAAAGAAATAAAATCAGTAAACTACGGTTTAGAAAAAATATTTGAAGACGCACAAGACTTTTTACCACTTTTAGGAACCGATTATGTAGAGTTTTATGTAGGAAACGCCAAGCAGGCCGCACATTTTTACAAAACTGCATTTGGTTTTCAGTCTTATGCCTACAAAGGCTTAGAAACAGGATCGAGAGACCAAGTAAGCTATGTGCTAAAACAAGATAAAATTCGTTTAATACTCACCTCGCCGCTAAACAGTAAATCAACAATAAACAATCACATTGTAAAGCATGGCGATGGCATAAAAGTTATTGCCCTGTGGGTAGATGATGCCAGAAAAGCTTATGAAGAAACCACAAAAAGAGGTGCAAAATCGTACATGCTACCAGTGGTTGAAAAAGACGACTATGGGGAAGTGGTTAAAGCAGGCATTTACACTTACGGTGAAACGGTGCATGTATTTGTAGAGCGTAAAAACTATAAGGGCCTATTTATGCCAGGGTTTAGAGCATGGAAAAGCGATTACAACCCAGAACCTGTAGGGTTAAAATACATAGACCATATAGTGGGCAACGTAGGCTGGGGACAAATGAATAAGTGGGTAAAATGGTATGAAGAGGTAATGGGGTTTGTTAACTTTTTGTCTTTTGATGATAAGCAAATTCATACCGAGTATTCTGCTTTAATGAGTAAGGTAATGAGTAATGGAAACGGAAGAATAAAATTTCCCATAAACGAA
>CALDCO010000321.1 GCA_937937185.1 uncultured Flavobacteriaceae bacterium | reverse complement strand
TCAAATTTTTACACTGGAAATGGTGGTAACAATATTGCAATGGCTTTAGTTATTGAAGGGCTTAAAAACACAGCCAATAATCCAGGATATGTTTCTGGTAGAGATGGGATATTACAAGCCGATCAAGATTTATATGGTGGGAAATATAACTGCTTAATTTGGACGGTATTCTCTGAAAGAGGCGTTGGTCTTAATGCCAATGAAAACAATAATGGGGGAACCAATGGTAAAACAGATCAAACGGTTTCCTTTGTTAATGGGTGTTCCGACGATCCTTCAGACGGTGATTGTACAGGAAATGTATCTTCATTTCCTTATAATGAGAGTTTTGAAGGTAATTTAGGTTCGTGGCAACAGTCGACAACCGATGACTTAAATTGGACGGTCGATTCTAACGGCACCCCATCAAATGGAACAGGGCCTTCTTCAGCTATAGATGGCAACTTCTATGTTTATCTCGAAGTTTCTGGCAATGGTCAAGGATTCCCTAATAAAAGAGGGATTTTAAATTCACCTTGTATTAATTTAAGTAATGTGAATGCCCCTAGACTTAAATTTAACTACCATATGATTGGGAATGCTGTTGGGAATTTAACGGTAGAAGCGAGAGTAAATAATTCAGGAAATTGGACTCCAATTTTTAGTAGATCTGGTGCTCAAGGCAGTGGATGGAATCAGGCCGATATTTCGCTTTCTGCTTATGAAGGTCAGTCTAGTGTTCAATTAAGAATAAATGCAGTTTCAGGATCAAGCTGGCAAGGCGACATAGCTATCGATGCACTTAGCATTTCGGGTACTGCTGATGATTGTGGCCAAATAGACTTTAGTAATAGCCAAATTACTTCATTCTCTAATCAGGATAGTAATGGTGCTTTCCAAGTTACAGGTGGCGGTACAGGTTTATCCTTAGCCAATAATACCTGGAAACAGATTCCTCTTAACTATACCATTACTGCAAATACTGTTTTGCAATTCGATTTTAGGAGTACTTCTCAGGGTGAAATTCATGGTGTAGGTTTCGAGGATGATAATACATTAACTGCTGAATTGTATTTTAAAGTACATGGCACGCAAAACTATGGTAATACTAATTTTGATAACTACTCAGGAAGTGCCACAAGAAGGTATACCATTCCTGTTGGAAACTTCTACACTGGAAATACAGACAGAATGGTATTTATTAATGATAATGATGCTGGGTCTGGAAACAATTCTTTTTTCTCAAATGTAAGAGTTTTTGAAGGTTCTTGTAACGGATCTCTAACTGCTGAAGAAGTCATTGCGCAATTGGATAATAAAGCCTCTCTACTTGGAGACGAGGATGAAGGTATAGGAACTATTAAAATGACTCCCAATCCTACCAGCGATCTGTTTACTCTTAACGTGAATTCTATAAGTACGAACGAAATAAAGGTGAGTATTTATACCTTATTAGGGCAGAAAAAATATGAAGGGCAATTAAACTCTGGTGTAAATAATTTCTCTGCCAGAAATTTATCTTTGAGTACTGGCGTATATGTTGTAAAAATTCAGTCGGTAGGAGAGCAAGAGGTGATTAAAAAATTAATCGTAAAATAAATTATAGAATAAATACAGGATAATAAAAAAACCTATTGATACGATAATTAAATCATATCAATAGGTTTTTATAATATTAATAGAATTGTTTTAAGCCTGAAAAGGCTCTATAGAAACATAAGATCTATTATCTTTTTTCTTAGTAAATTTTACTAAACCATCAACTTTAGCGTGTAAAGTATGGTCTTTTCCTTGGTATACATTTTCACCAGGATGATGCGTGTTGCCACGTTGTCTTAGGATAATATTTCCAGCAATGGCAGCCTGACCACCAAATATTTTAACGCCTAAACGTTTCGATTCAGATTCTCTACCATTCTTAGAACTACCTACTCCTTTTTTATGAGCCATGATCTTAAGGTTTTATGTTCCCGTTTTTCAACAGGATAAATTTATACTTATGTACTAAAAGTGATTTTGCTATTTCGCTTTACCACCATCTAATTCGTCTTGCCATTTCTTTAATTCATCCCACTTTCCATCGGCAGCTAATTGTGCTTGTGCTGGCCAAGTATCTGTAACATGATTTCCACGAACGCCTGCTATGAGTTCAGAAATTTTTGCTGGTTCTAATTTTGCCAATTGCGCAAATGTCGAAACCCCAGCATCTATTAAAGTTTGAGAAATTTTAGGACCTATGCCTTCTATTTTCTTTAAATCATCTGGTTTTCCAGTTGCTTTTTTTGCTGCAGGTTTTGCTGGAGCAACAGCTTTTGCTTCTACTTTTGGCGTTTCTTTTTTAGGTTCTGCTTTTTTAGGAGCAGCTTTCTTTTCTACTTTAGCCACAGGTTTTGCACCTTCACTTTTAGCTTTGGTCGCTGGCTTAGCTCCCGAAGCTACAATGCTTTCAATTACAATTTCTGATAAAGATTGTCGGTGGCCGTTTTTAACACGATAACCTTTACGTCTTTTCTTTTTGAAAACAATGACTTTATCCCCTTTAAGGTGTTTTAAGACTTTAGCACTTACTTGTGCTCCGCCTATAGCTGGGGCGCCTATAGTTACTTTGTCACCGTCGCCAATAAGAAGAACATTATCGAAAGATACTTTCTTGCCTTCTTCTGTAGCTAAACGATTAACAAAAACTTTTTGGTCTTTTTCAACTTTAAATTGATGCCCTGCTATCTCTACAATTGCGTACATAGCGTAACGTTTTTATTAATTTAAATTTATTAAATATAGATGCCTCCCTTTCAGAAAGCGGATGCAAATATACTCCTAATTAATTAATCTACAAACGTTTTTTCGACTGAAAACAGTTATTTTTTATTCTAAGAAAGCGTTTTTTAGCAAATTAGAAAAAGTTTGAACCACTTAAATATGAAATGTTCACATCGAAATGGAATTAGTCTACTTTTCGTAACAAAGGGCGGTCGTCTTCAAAACTAGGGTTTTGGCGAGGAATATTTCTACTTTCTTTAAAAAATTGCATGCAGGTTAAAGTTAACACCACTGAGGTAGCAAAGCCCATAATAGCAACAACAAAGCTTACTAACCCAACGCCTACATTATAATCGCCTTTAAAGACTTCAAGCAAATTTCCTAAAAATGCAGGATTGGCCTCAGTCGTATAAAACAAGAAGAACAGGGTAAACATAAGTGTGCCAATAAAACCAGCTATTATCCCAGCTACAAAGCCTCTAGCATAGGTAAAGTGTCTGCCAGACTCTAGCTTGTAATAACGTATGGTCTCATAAATTCCAAAGCCAGTAATAACACTATTAAATAAGCTAAAAAAAGGATTGGTGTGCCATCCAACTAAAGAAAGCATTAAAAAAAAGCATATTAACACAATGCTTATTATAATACCAAAACGAACAGATAAGACTAAATTATTCATAGTAAACAGTTTATGTGTTTTATCGACACCACTAAATATCGTAAAAAAAACATAAAAAATGACAACTTGTTGTTAATTTTAGTTTATAGATTCTATAAAATACTTTTGTATCCGTATTTTTGCGTAAATAATGTAACATTATTTGCACTTGGCAGTCTAATACTAAAATCAAATTAACATAAACAACTTAAAAATGAAAAAAAGCATATTCTTATTAACCGCTTTTGTATTCGCTGGATTTACAGTTAATGCTCAAGAGGTTAAGTATGAAGAGTACGATTTAGATAACGGCATGCACGTTATTTTGCATCAAGACAATTCTGCTCCAGTAGTCACGACTTCTGTGATGTACCATGTTGGAGCTAAAGATGAAAACCCTGAACGCACAGGATTTGCTCATTTTTTTGAGCATCTTTTATTTGAAGGTACTAAAAACATAGAGCGAGGAGAATGGTTTAAAATTGTAAGTTCTAATGGGGGAAGCAATAATGCCAATACCACCGATGATAGAACGTATTATTATGAAGTATTTCCTTCAAATAGTTTAGAAATAGGCCTGTGGATGGAGTCTGAGCGCTTAATGCATCCCATAATTAACCAAATAGGTGTAGATACTCAAAATGAGGTGGTTAAAGAGGAAAAACGATTGAGAGTTGACAACTCACCTTACGGAAATATTTTAGCTGAAATAAAAAAACACCTCTTTAAGAAGCATCCTTATAAAGGCACAACTATAGGTAAAATGGCCCATTTAGATGCTGCAACTTTAGAAGAGTTTCAGGCCTTCAATAAAAAATTCTATACCCCTAATAATGCTGTTTTAGTGGTTGCGGGAGACATTAATGTGTCCGATACAAAAAAAATGATTAAAGCTTATTTTGGCCCTATTCCAAGAGGCGAAAGTGTGACGAGAAATTTTCCAAAAGAAGATCCTATTACCTCACCTTTAAGGGGAAAAGCTTACGATGCAAATATTCAAATCCCAGCTGTAATTGCTGCTTATAGAACGCCTTCTTTTAAAGAGCGGGAAGCCTATGTGCTAGACATGATATCTACTTATTTAAGTGATGGTAAAACGTCTAAACTCTACAAGAAATTAGTCGATGAGAAAAAAATGGCATTACAAGTTCAAGCGGTTAATATTAAGCAAGAAGATTATGGAACTTATGCCTTATTTGCCTTGCCATTAGGAGAAGTGCCATTAAATGATTTGGTGGCTGAGATGGATGAAGAAATAGTAAAGATTCAAAATCAACTCATTTCTGAAAAAGACCATCAAAAACTTCAAAATAAATTCGAAAACAATTTTGTAAATTCAAATTCAAGTGTCTCAGGGATTGCTAATTCATTAGCGCGCTATTACATGTTGTATGGCGATACTAATTTAATTAATAATCAGATAGACATCTATAGGTCTATTACTAGAGAAGAAATTAAAAACGTTGCGATGAAATATTTAAATCCTAACCAACGTGTTATCTTAGATTATTTACCTAAAAAAGAAGAGAATTAAACCCATAATTTTATAGTCATAAATAATGAACACCCATAATGTGTATTTGAATGCATTAAGACCATTAAATTAATGGGTAGTCCATGTGACCGTTAAAAACACATAATATAAAACACATGAAAACAAAAATAACAGCATTAGTCGCCTTGTTTTTACTATCGATTTCAGCAACGGCCCAAATTGATAGATCGAAACAACCTAAGTCAGGACCAGCTCCTAAAATAGCACTAGAAGTACCAGGAGAATTCGAATTAAAAAACGGACTTAAAGTTCTGGTCGTTGAAAATCATAAACTTCCTCGTGTTTCTTATTCATTAAATATAGTTAACACCCCTTCTGTTGAAGGTAATATAGCAGGTGTCTCAGGCATTTTAGGGGCCATGTTAGGTAATGGAACGACAACAATTCCTAAAGATGCATTTAATGAAGAAGTCGATTTTTTAGGCGCTCGAATAAGTTTTAGTGCAAGTAGTGCTTTTGCAAGTTCTTTATCTAAATACTCAGACCGTATTTTAGAATTAATGGCAGATGCAGCAATGCATCCATTATTAACCGAAGAAGAATTTCAAAAAGAAAAAGAAAAATCCATTGAAGGGATAAAATCAGGAAAGAAAAGTGTTGAAGTTGTGGCTTCTCGTGTAAGAGACGCATTGTCTTATGGTGTTAAACATCCTGATGGAGAATTCGTTACTGAAGAATCACTAAATGCAATTACTTTAGATAATGTAAAAATGCATTACAGAAAATTTTTCAACCCTAATAATGCCTATTTAGTGGTTGTTGGCGATGTTACTTTTAAAGAAGTAGAAAAGCAGGTAAAAAAGCACTTTAAAAAATGGCATGCTGGCCCCGATATTTCTAGAACGGTTCCTCCTGTAAAAAACAATGCGACTTACACGCAAATTAATTTTGTAGACATGCCTAATGCGGTACAATCTAACGTTTCAGTAATTAGTAATGTAAAACTAAAAATGAAAGATCCAGATTATCATGCGGTATTAATTGCAAATAAAATTCTTGGCGGTGGTTTCAACTCCTATTTAAACATGAATTTACGTGAAGAGCATGGTTATACTTATGGGGCTCGATCTAGTGTAAGAGTTAATCGTTATGGGGCTTCTCGTTTTTCGGCGAGTACAGCAGTAAGAAATGCAGTTACCGATAGTGCCGTTGTAGAGTCGATAAAAGAAATTAATCGCATAAAAAACGAAGACGTTACTTACGAGGCTCTAAAAAATGCCAAAGCTAAATATGTTGGCGATTTTGTATTGGCTCTAGAACGCCCGCAAACTATTGCTAATTATGCTCTAAACATTAAAATTAATGAGCTGCCAAAAGATTTTTACACTACTTATCTTCAGAAAATTAATGCCGTAACGATAGAAGACGTTAAACGTGTAGCAAACAAATATTTTACTGTAGAAAAGGCTAGAGTGGTTGTTGTAGGTAAAGGAAGCGAAGTCGTTACTAATTTAGAAAAAACAGGAATTCCTATTGAGTATTTTGATAAATACGCCAACCCAACCGAAAAGCCTGTATTTTCAAAACCAATTCCTGATGGAGTTACCGCACAATCGGTTATAAGCAATTATATTAAAGCCATAGGAGGAGAGGCTAGTGTCAAAACCATAAAGTCGACACTATCTAATGCGAATGTCACTGTTAAAGGTGCTCCGTTTCCAATAACTGCTGAATTAAAAATAATGGCACCAAATAAAGAATCTATGGAGATGAGTGCTCAAGGTATGGGCGTTATTATGAAACAAAAGTGGAATGGAGAATCGGGTTATGCCGAACAAGGCGGGCAAAAAAGACCGTTGTCTGACAAAGAAATTGCCGATAAAAAAGCTGAAGGCAATGCGTTATTTCCAGAATTAAACTATAATACCTCAGAGATAGCATTAGAAACCATTGTTGCTGTAGATGGTGCAGACAATTACAAAGTAAAAGTCACTAAAGGCGGTAAAGATGCCTTTAGGTATTACAATGTTAATACAGGCTTATTAACTCGTGCAGAATCTACTGCAGAAGCTCAAGGCCAAACCATAACCTCGGTGATAGATTATGGCAAATATAATGGAGTAAACGGTGTGCAATTCCCACATACGATGAATATAAAAGCAGGGCCTCAAGCTATTTCTATGACGATAACGAGCATAAAAATTAATGAAGGCGTTACTGATGCCGATTTTAATTAAAAAACTAAACGAATTGCTATTAGAATAATAATTACAGAGCTTTATTGTAATATTACACTAATAACAAACAATTTTAAAACAAAAGCTGAGACCTAAAAATCTTAGCTTTTTGTTTTTAAAAGTTATTATTTCAAGTGGTTTTTTAGAACGAAGCGAGAAAAATAGTATTGAGAATACGTTTTTGATAGTACTGCTGAGGGTATCAAGGTTTTCTTTGACTTCTTAAAGTTAAAGTTGTCTCCTTGGGATTTTAATAGGCATTAGCTTACGCCGCTTTCTGTTAGCAATATAAACGCCAATCAAAATGATAACAGTTTCTAAAGTTGGTAGCTAAATAAGACGTTTCCCATTAAATAAATCCTAAACTAGTGCAACTATTGGCATAAGCGATAATACCAATAAGCACCATCACCTTTTGTTCCTGTTTGCGTGCATATGCTTTATACATTGCAAAAATCAGATATTAATGAGGTAATAATTACTAATATTTATTAATTTTGTATTAGGTTTAAATTATCCTAATCTATTAATTATGATGAAAAACACATTACTTATAATTTTTGTGACCCTATTCTTAGTCTGTTGTAAAAAACAAATAGCACCAGAAATTAAAACAGTAGAGACCGTTGTAGAGAAAACATTAGTTAATCCTAATGCTACTTTTGCAAAAGCCGAATTTAAAATAGAAGGGATGACCTGTGCCATGGGTTGTGCTAAAACCATAGAAAAGCGAATAGCTAAAATGGAAGGGGTGAAACATGCAATTGTAGATTTTAAAAACGAAT
>CALDCO010000320.1 GCA_937937185.1 uncultured Flavobacteriaceae bacterium | reverse complement strand
CCTCCAGTAATGTTTAAAAACACATCTTTAGCGCCCAAACGAAAACCCGCTCGTTTTTCTAAAACGGCGAGTAACATGTTTAAGCGTTTTACATTAAAACCAGTAGCACTTCGCTGCGGGGTACCATAAACCGCGGTGCTTACTAGTGCTTGCACTTCGATCATTAACGGGCGCATTCCTTCAAGAGTAGCCGCAATAGCATTGCCCGATAATTCTTCATCTTTTTTTGAGATTAAGATTTCGCTAGGGTTACTCACTTCTCGCAAGCCAGAGCCTTGCATTTCGTAGATGCCTAACTCGTTTGTAGAACCAAAGCGGTTTTTTTGAGCACGCAAAATTCTAAACACATGGTTGCGATCGCCTTCAAACTGAAGTACGGTGTCTACCATATGTTCTAATATTTTTGGGCCTGCAATATGACCATCTTTTGTAATATGACCAATTAAAACGACGGGGGTCGCTGTTTCCTTGGCAAATTTTATGAGCTCTGTGGTGCATTCTTTTATTTGCGAAATGCTTCCGCTGGAAGCTTCAATATAATCACTGTGTAAGGTCTGAATAGAATCGATAATAACAATATCGGGCTCTAAGGCTTCGATTTGTTTAAAAATGTTTTGGGTTTTAGTTTCGGTAAGGATGTAACAGCTTTCATTATTAGGATGAATACGTTCGGCACGCATTTTTATTTGTTTCTGACTTTCTTCCCCGGAAACATAAAGCGTTTTGTAGGGTAATTTTAAAGAAATTTGCAGCAGTAAAGTACTTTTACCAATGCCTGGTTCTCCTCCTAAAAGGGTTAATGAGCCAGGGACAATTCCGCCTCCTAAAACCCGATTAAATTCCGTATCTAAGGTATCTAATCGTGCTTCTTTAGCCGAATTAATTTCTTTTATACGAAGGGGTTTTGAAACGCGTTTTTTTTCAGTGGTTGCTGTTTTCCAATCACTTTTTTCTGGTTTTTGAACAAGCTCTTCTACGATGGTATTCCATTCTTTGCAAGCTGTACATTGTCCTTGCCATTTTGCAAATTGTGTACCGCAATTTTGACAGAAAAACGTGGTTTTTACTTTCGCCTTAATTGAACTCATTAAAATTACTTAGTAACCAAAATCGGCCTTAATTTGCTCGGCTTGTTCTAACATATGGTCTTTAGTGATGCCGCCAATTTCATTTAGAACATAGCCGCTTTGGTAGGTTTTCATGGCCTTTTTAGGCTCTCCTGTTTCTTCATAGAAACGGGCTAAATAATAATTGCCTAACAGTGTTTCCTGGTATTGCTTTCGTGCGAGATTCCCTAGGGCTTCGTAATATTCCCAGTTTTCTTTTTTCTTTATGGCCGCAGCAATGGCTTTAAAATCGTTAACTAATATGTGCTTGTCTATGCCAAAAAGTTCTTTTATTGAAGCGTATTTTTCAGTGAGATAATCGACAGGTGAGCCCTCTAATTCTAAAATAACTTCTTTGTATTCCTTTTTACTTATGGGTTGAAATACTAAAAAGATACTTTCCAAGGCCTTAGGAATGGCATGGGCTGGTAACGAATAATGGGTTGGGCCTTCAAATAAATCATAGCTTCTCATCACACTTTTATTGTCTATGGCAGAAATACTTTCATTTAATGCTTCGGTTTCAACTCTAATGCGTTTTATATCACTATCTGATGTTGCCAAATAATAAAAGGTTTTCCCTTCTTTTAAAGTCCCCACTCTTTCAGTTAAAAACTGAGTCATATCTGGCGCCAAATCTGGACTTAAGGAGACATAAGCCTGAAATAAAGGCACAGGTTTAAGCATCCAGTAATTTATAAAATTTCCTGAGACGCCGTGACCTATAGCAACTTTAAATTTTTCGGTACGATAATTTTTTTCTAGGTAAGGAATTAATTCTATGCCTACAAACTCAAAAAATTTAGAGCCGGTTTCAATTGGCAATGAATTTTGCTCTGAGTACAAACAATCTGCATCACGTTTGTCTAACTGATTAACACCAACTACAATGGATTCTGGAATGTCTTCCCAATAGGAATAATAATCTACATTTCCTGCGACTATTTCAAATAAATAGTCGGCATCCATAACAAAAATAATAGGATATTTTTTATCGTTTTGGTCGTAGTCTCTGGGGAGTTGAATTTTTATTTGCCTTGACTCTCCTAATATTGAAGAATTTAGATCTTTATATATAACTTGACTACTAATAGATTGAGTAGATAAAAGCAAGGTTAAAAAAAAGAGTAATCGTTTCATTGTAGGTGTATTTTAATTGTTAAAAATGCAATGTACAAATTATTTTTTTCTATTGTAAATAGGCAACCATAATAACGATAGGCCTCCTAATAGTATAATCATTAATGTTTGCGAGGACCACATGATCCATCCAAAAGCAACACTGGGTTCTTTCGCAATGGCAAATAACGAAAACGCCAAGTAAATCGCCGTAGGATAAGACCCAATCCCTCCATTTGTTGCAGCAATACTAAAACTCGCTGCAATAAAACCAATAAGTATGGCACCAAAAAATATAGGTTGTAAATCGGCAATGGCGAAACTTGTGGCATAAAACATTAATACGTACATGATCCAAATAAAGAAGGTATGGAAAATAAAAGCCCATTTTTTCTTCATTTTAAAAATGCTCAAGACACCTTCTATTAAACCGTTTATAAATGTTTTTATTTTTAAAGCCATTTTAGAATCGCTTCGTTTTATAAATAGTGTAAAAATAATGAGGACTATTGTTATTAAAAGCAGCGCAAAAATTAATTTAGAAGGATTAAAGTTTTTTATTAAAAAACCATAAATAAAATCGAATTGTAAAAATAGCGTAATGAGTATAATGATAAGCATAATTAGCAAATCTGCAATGCGCTCAGCTATTATCGTTCCAAATCCTTTTTCAAAAGGAACACCTTCATAGTTTGTTAATATTGAAGCTCTAGCCACTTCACCTGCCCTTGGTATGGTATAATTTATAAGATAAGTAGCAAATACCGCCATTAAGCTATTGCCAAATTTTATCTTATAACCTAAAGGTTCTAACATAAACAACCACCTATAGGCTCTAGATAAATGGCTTAAAAGCCCTAAAAAAACACCTAAGGCAATCCAATAGTAATTTGCTGTTTTAAAGTAGTTTAATAATTCTGAAATGGCTATTTTAGAAAGTGAAAACCAAACTAAAAAAATACCCAATAAAATGGGAAGTGTAATTTTTAATATTTTTAAAAAAGTATTCAAAAAACTACTTTAGTAAATTAGTCGCTTCATCAGGAAAGACTAAAGACGGTTTAAATGTTTTTGCGTCTTCAATACTCATAAAACCATAGGTAATTAAAATTAAAACATCTCCTACAGCGACTTTACGGGCAGCAGCACCATTTAGCGTGATTTCTCCGCTATTACGCGGCCCAGGAATGGCGTAGGTTTCAAGGCGTTCTCCATTATTATTATTTACAATTTGAACCTTTTCTCCTTCTACTATATTTGCGGCATCCATTAAGGCTTCATCAATAGTGATGCTACCAATATAGTTAAGCTCTGCTCCTGTGACTTTAACTCTATGAATTTTAGATTTTACAACTTGTATTTGCATATTACAAAGGTAATTAATTTAGTGCGATATTGTCTATTAATCTTATACCATCTGCATAAACAGCAATAAAGGCACGATAGTTTTTTTTGCTAGATTTTCTTTTTATTGGTTTAAGTGTTTTAGTATCGGCAATAGTAAAGTATTCTAATTTTAATAAGTCGTGCTTTTCAAATTGCTGTTTCACCCACTCCACAACTACTGTAGCACTTTTTGTGCCAAATTTTTCTTTGGCGGTTTTTAATGTTTTATAAATAAATGGTGCGGCTTCTTTATATTTTGGTTTTAACCTTTCGTTACGAGAACTCATGGCCAAGCCATTACTGGCTCTATGTATTTTGCACCCTTTAATGTTTATAGGGATCTGGTGTTTATCAACGAGTTTTCTAATAATTTGTAACTGCTGAAAATCTTTTTCTCCAAAATATGCGTGCTTAGGTTTTACGATTTCAAATAATCGTTTAACAACGGTGCCAACGCCATCGAAATGCCCCGTTCTAAATTCGCCTTCCATTTCAAATTCCAACCCATCAAAACTAAATTTTTGAGCTTTGGTTTGCCCATTATAAATGTCGTCTACACTGGGAGCGTAAACAATAATATTAGGATCTAATGTTTTTAACAACAAAACATCTGTTTTTAAACTTCTAGGGTATTTTTCTAAATCCTCCTTGTTATCAAATTGTGTTGGATTTACAAAAATGCTCACCATCGTAACATCATTTTCTTGTAAGGCTTTTTTTACTAAAGACGAATGCCCTTCATGTAAAGCGCCCATGGTTGGAACGAGCCCTAAAGTTTTATTTTTGTCATTTAAACTAGAAATAAACTTTTGAATTTCTGATTTTGTGGTAAATACAGTCATTTTTAATATAAAATTAACGGCTGCAAACTTAATATTTTTAGTGCCAAACTGCATAAAATTTTGTACTTTTGCGTGTTTTTTAATGAGATTTTTAAAAACGCTAAAGAATAAAACAAAATAGTATCATTAGAATTAAGGTATTAAAATCGCGGATTATTAATACAATAATATTCTATTTTAAACTATAAAAACAAACATATGAAAGACAAGAGGATATTATATGTATCATCTGAAGTAGTTCCTTATTTGCCAGAAACAGAGATTTCTTCAATGTCGTTTGAAACCCCTAGAATGGTTAATCAACAAGGTGGGCAAATTAGAATATTTATGCCAAGGTATGGTAATATTAACGAAAGAAGGCATCAGTTGCATGAAGTGATTCGTCTGTCTGGAATTAATTTAGTGATCAACGATTTAGACATGCCTCTTATTATAAAAGTTGCTTCTATTCCTAAAGAGCGCATTCAAGTCTATTTTATAGATAATGATGAGTACTTTAAAAGAAAAGCAACCTTAACCGATGAAGAAGGAAATTTATTTCCAGATAATGATGAACGCGCTATATTTTTTGCAAAAGGGGTTATTGAAACCGTAAAAAAGTTAAACTGGTCTCCAGACATTATACATGTACATGGTTGGTTAGCATCTTTGCTCCCACTGTATTTAAAAGAATTTTATAAGAATGAACCTTTATTTAACGAAAGCAAAATTGTAACCTCTGTTTACAATCAGAGCTTTGATGAGTGTTTAAATAAAGACATGATAAATAAAATAAAATTCGATAATATAAACAAAACGGCTATAGATGTTCTAGACCAGCCCAACTATACCAACTTAATGAAAGTCGCTATTGATAATTCTGATGCATTAATTGTAGGTTCTGAAGTGATTCCTTCTGAACTTGAAACTTATTTAAAAGAGTGTAAAAAACCTGTTTTAGATTTTCATGAAAAAGATGAATTTAGCGAGGCTTATACTAATTTTTATAATGAAAGCGTTTTAAACTAAACTTACCAACTTGTTAAATAATTATAGAAGCAAATAATATTTACTTAACCACTCTATGATTACATTACTAATGCTTAAAATATATTTGACAAATTAAACATGATCATTAATCTTATAACAAAGGCAAATAAAGCGTTTCAACCCATTTGCCTAATGGCTTTTTTATTGCTAACAATACTGTCTTGTGAACAAGATTTTGTTAATATTGATAGTACACTTCAAGGAGCTCAAAATTTCAATACAAACAAACAAGAATTTCCTTTGTTAACTTACAGTAAAGCCTATGGAGAAGCACAAACGAATAGCGTATCCTCAAATTTAATAGGCTACTTCAATGAACCCATTTATGGAAAAACCGTGGCAAGTGTTGTCACTCAGGTTACCCCAACCGAGTTTGGCCCTGATTTTGGAAATAATCCTAAAATAAAATCGGTAAAGCTAAACATTCCTTATTTTTCCACAGTAATAGGCGATACTAATGCCGCAGGAATAACCCCCCATCGGCTAGATTCCGTTTTCGGAAATATAACCGCCTCTTTCAAGCTATCCATTTACCAGAGTAATTACTTGTTAAGGGAATTAGACCCCAATTCTAATTTTGAAGACCCGCAAGCGTATTACTCAAATGCGATTCAAGATTTAAATATAAATTCTCAATTGGGACAACTCATCTTTGTAGATGATAAGTTTTTTCCTAGGACTACAGAGGTCATTGTGGATCAATCAGATCCAGAAAATGTAGTTAGAGCCGCTCCAGCTCTAAATTTGGAGTTGAATAAAGATGCTGTGAATAATGATTTTTGGAGAGATTTATTAATGGATGAAGATGGTAATGCCTTACCCCATTTATTAAATGCTAATAATTTTAGAGCATTTTTTAGAGGACTTATTTTTAAAGCTGAGCCCAATGCCGATAATCCTGATGGGGCACACCAAATCATGCTCGATTTTGCTAATACCAATGCAAACATCACCATAAATTATACTAATGAAAACGATGACGAGGAAGAAGTAGACCAAACTTACGTTCTTAATTTTAGTGGTGTACGATTAAATGCTCTTGAAAACGACTTTAATTTCCCCTTGCCCAATGGAAACCCTGCAACTGGTGACGATAAACTTTTTGTTAAGGGCGGTGTCGGTTCTGCAGCGATAATTAATCTTTTTAATGGTGACATAGAAAACGAAAATGGTGAGATGGTTCCATCAGAAGTTTTTTTTAAAAATAAAAAAGACTCTTGGTTAATAAACCAAGCGAATCTTACGGTGTTTGTAGATCAAGCATCCATTCCAAACAATATCGATGGAAAAGGAGAGCCTAATCGATTGGTATTATACGATTTAAAAAATAATCTTCCTATTGCAGATTATTTTCTGGATGTTAACACGATTAATCCAGACCCTAATCTCTCCAGAACATTATATGCAGAACCTTTAGAAAGAGACAGTAATAATAGAGGCGTTGCGTATAAATTTAGAATCACAGAGCATATCAATAACATTCTAAAAAGAGATTCAACAAACGTAAACCTTGGAATATATGTTTCAACAAACGTTAATTTATTATTCACAGATGGTACCTCCTTGCCCAATAATTCATTAACATTTGAATCTGTTGAAGATGAAGATGACACCACTTTAGACAGAGTGCCCACAACTAGTGTTTTATCTCCCCGCGGAACTGTGCTTCATGGAAGTACAACTAATGTTCCTGAAAATCTAAGACCTAAATTAGAAATTTTTTATACAGAACCCGAAAATTAAAATATATGTGTGGTATAGTTGGTTATATAGGAAAGCGAGAGGCCTATCCAATAATTCTTGAAGGATTAAAACGTTTAGAATATAGAGGGTATGATAGCGCGGGTATTGCCTTGTACGACGATTCTGAAATAAAACTTTCAAAAACCAAAGGAAAAGTAGCTGACCTTGAAGCAAAAGCGGCAACAGAAATAAGTACTAATGGTACTTTAGGCATAGGCCACACGCGTTGGGCCACACACGGAATCCCTAACGACATTAACTCGCATCCGCATTATTCTAATTCGGGCAACCTTGTGATTATACACAATGGCATCATTGAGAACTATGAATCTTTAAAAAAAGAACTCCTTAAAAGGGGCTATACTTTTAAATCGGATACCGATACCGAAGTTTTAATAAATCTTATAGAAGATGTTAAAATTAATGAAAATGTAAAATTAGGTAAAGCAGTACAAATTGCATTGAATCAAGTTGTAGGCGCTTATGCTATCGCTGTTTTTGACAAGAAAAAGCCTAACGAAATTGTTGTCGCTAAATTAGGAAGCCCTTTAGCCATAGGTATTGGGGATGAGGAGTATTTTATTGCTAGCGATGCTTCTCCTTTTTTAGAGTACACTAAAAAGGCCATTTATCTTGAAGATGAAGAAATGGCTGTGATAAGCCGTAAAAAAGGAATCAAAATTAGAAAAATAAAAAATGATGCCCTAGTCGATCCCTATATTCAAGAACTTCAAATTAATTTGGAGCAAATAGAAAAAGGAGGTTATGAGCATTTCATGCTTAAAGAAATTCATGAACAGCCTAATGCTATAAAAGACACCTACAGAGGAAGGCTTCGCGCCAAAGAAGGTATTATTAAAATGTCTGGTATTGATGATAATTTAGAACGTATTTTAAATGCCAATAGAATTATAGTTGTTGCCTGTGGGACTTCGTGGCATGCTGGTTTAGTTTCAGAATATATTTTTGAAAACTTAGCTAGAATTCCTGTTGAAGTAGAATACGCCTCAGAATTTAGATATCGAAACCCTGTTATTACAGAAAAAGATGTGGTTATTGCCATCTCGCAATCTGGAGAAACGGCAGATACTTTGGCTGCAATTAAACTTGCGAAATCTAAAGGGGCTTTTGTTTTTGGAGTCTGTAATGTTGTGGGTTCTACTATATCTAGAGAAACTCATGCTGGCGCTTATACGCATGCCGGACCAGAAATTGGAGTGGCTTCTACAAAAGCGTTTACCACTCAAATTACAGTGTTAACGCTTATTGCTTTAAAACTCGCAAAAGAAAAAGGAACGATTTCTAATTCGCAATTTCATATGCAATTACAAGAATTGGAACTTATTCCTGATAAAGTAAAAAAAGCACTAAAGTACGATGAGCATATAAAAATGGTGGCAAGCATTTATAAAGATGCTAAAAACTGTTTATACCTAGGCAGGGGTTATAACTTCCCTGTTGCTTTGGAAGGCGCTCTAAAACTTAAAGAGATTTCTTATATTCATGCAGAAGGCTACCCTGCTGCTGAAATGAAACATGGTCCAATTGCACTTATTGATGAGCAAATGCCCGTTTTTGTAATTGCCACTAAAAAAGGACATTATGAAAAAGTAGTGAGTAATATTCAAGAAATAAAATCCAGATCTGGAAAAATTATAGGCATTGTTACGGAAGGCGATCAAGATGTAAAATACATTGCAGATCATGTTATTGAAATCCCTGAAACACTGGAGTCTTTAACCCCTTTACTTACTACAATTCCTTTACAATTATTATCTTATCATATTGCTGTTATGTTGGGCAGAAATGTTGATCAACCTAGGAATTTGGCAAAATCGGTAACCGTAGAATAACACTTTTCCTAATTTCTTTTTTCTAATACGTAACGATTAAGCTTCATAGTAACACCACAAAATAGACGAACAAGGAAGTGTAAAACGAAATGAGCAAGCCAGACCAGTTCATTTTACTTCATGATAGGGATTATTTCTAAGATTTAGTTAAAAAACGTATATTAGTGTAAATTAACTAAATCTTAAAAATGAAAAGAATCCTATTATTCCTATTTTTATTGTTAAGCGGAATTTCATTTTCGCAAACCACGATCTCAGGAACCATCGTTGATGAAAATAGTCAGCCTGTTCCCGGAGTAAATGTTATTGTAGTGGGAACTTCATCAGGAACCGTAAGTGATTTTGATGGTAAATTTGCACTAACAACGAACCAAGACCCACCTTTTACTGTACAAGCGAGTAGTGTTGGTTTTTCTACAGAAACCCAAGAAGTAACGTCTAAAAATCAAATTTTAAATTTTACAGTAAAGGAAGGCACCTCATTAGATGAAGTAGTTATTTCTGCTTCTAGAACTCCGGAACGTATTTTTGAATCGCCCGTTACTGTTGAGCGTTTTGG
Organism: uncultured Flavobacteriaceae bacterium; assembly: GCA_937937185.1. Lineage (GTDB taxonomy): Bacteria > Bacteroidota > Bacteroidia > Flavobacteriales > Flavobacteriaceae > JAHDGB01. The sequence continues at coordinate 9,185 of CALDCO010000320.1, read as the reverse complement.
CTTAAAACAAATTAAAAATACGGCTTCATCAGATTTCTATGATGGTCTTGAGAACCTTAAAGGGGTTTCGATTAACACGAACAGTTTAACCTTTAAATCGATTAACACCCGTGGTTTTTCAACCTTTGCAAACACGCGTTTTATGCAATTAGTAGATGGAATGGATAATTCTGCACCCGCTTTAAATTTCCCCTTAGGAAATTTATTAGGAATGACAGAAACCGATGTACTTAGTGTAGAATTACTTCCCGGAGCCTCTTCGGCTTTATACGGCGCTAACGCCTTTAATGGCATCTTATTTATGAGAAGTAAAAACCCTTTCGACTATCCTGGAATTAGTGGTTATGCGAAATCAGGAGTAACCTCTCAAGAGGCGGCTGGAGATAATATATACAGAGATATTGGCGTAAGAATTGCGCATAAGTTTTCTGATAAATTTGCTGCAAAGGCGAACATAGGTTATTTAAAAGGGACAGATTGGGCAGCCACAAATGAAGCCGATAAATTAGGAAGGGGCTTTACCCGTGCTAATCTTGATTATGATGGGATTAATGTATATGGTGATGAAGTTTCTACGAACATTAAAAGTGTTGCTCAAACATTAGAAACGCTAGGGGTTTTACCAGCAGGCTCAAATGCACTAGTGCCTTCTGTAAATGTAAGTAGAGGGGGCTACAATGAAATTGATTTAACAACCAATGAAGCTGAAAGCTTAAAAGCAGATTGGGGTGTTTATTTTCGCCCCATAACAGATAATAGTTTAGAATTATCTTATGTTGGTAAAATAGGATCTGGTACCACCATTTACCAAGGTGCGAATAGATATAATATTAATGATTTCTTTTTACAGCAACATAAATTAGAAGTGAAACATGACAATTTCTTTGTTAGAGGCTATGTTACTGAAGATAAGGCAGGGGATTCTTATGATTTAGTATTTACTGGAATTAATATCAATCGGGCGTGGAAAGACGACAATACGTGGTTTGGAGAATACACAGGCACTTATGTTCTAGCAACCTTATCTGGAGCAACAGATGCTCAAGCCCATGCTGCGGCTAGAAGTCAGGCAGAGTCTGGTCGTTTTGAGCCAGGTTCTCCAGAATTTATCGATGCGTTTAATAGAAGTATTAATGATCCAGATTTATCTACCGGGTCTAAATTTCAAGACAATTCAAAAATTTATCATGCAGATGCAAACTATAACTTTAGCCATTTAACGGATTTTGCTGAAATTCAAGTGGGCGGTTCCTACAGACAATATGAACTTAATTCATCGGGAACGATCTATACAGATGGCGATGGTCCAATAAATTATTCTGAAATAGGCTTTTATTCGCAACTACAAAAAACATTCGAATTAAATGGCGATAATGAATTAAAAGGAACGGGGTCTGTGCGTTATGATAAATCTGAATTGTTTGACGGTTTCTTCTCCCCTAGATTATCATTAGGCTTAACTCTAAATAAAAACCATAATATTAGAACTTCAGTTCAAACAGGGTTTAGAAATCCAACCACTCAAGATTTATACATTGGTTTAGATGTAGGTAGAGCAGCATTAGTTGGAGGCGCTCCAGATAACCCAGACCGTTATGTAGACACCTATGATGTAAGTGCAAATGGAACGCCTATAGTTGGTGCAAATACTATAGAACTCACAGGACGTAGTGCCTACACCAATTCTTATCTTGCAAATTCTGTAACTGCATTTTCAAGTTCTTTAAACCCTGCAGACTTGCAAATTGCAAATTCAGAGCTAGCCAAACCTGAGCAAGTGACTTCTGTTGAATTGGGGTATAGAGGAAAATTAAATAAACTAATTATAGATTTTAGCACCTATTATAGCACCTATAAAGATTTCTTGTCTAACGAAACTGTTATTGTTCCTTTTTATGGCACCGTTGGTGATAATGCCTTATCATTATTGGCATTGGGTAATGGCGATTTTCAAGCATTTCAAACCTATACTAATACAGATGCAAAAGTGAATTCTTACGGGGGCGCCATTAGTCTTAACACTAAGGTATTCAATAATTTTGACTTCGGGGTGAATTACACTTACGCCAAATTAGATTTCGATACCGAGAGAAATCCAGATTTCAGAACCAGTTTTAATACACCAGAACATAGTTTTAAAACCTCTTTCGGAAAAGTTAATTTATTTAAAAACTTTGGGTTTAACTTGGCTTGGAGATGGAGTGACGCCTATTTCTGGGAGGCCTCCTTTGGTGATGGTGACGTTCCTGCATACAATGTTTTAGATGCTCAAATTAATTACAGATTAACAAAAATTAAATCGGTTTTTAAATTGGGAGCAAACAACTTATTACGGAAGGAGTATTTCTCTGCATTTGGTACCGGATTTATAGGCACGCAGTATTATCTCTCTTTAACAATTAATAATTTATAAAAATTACATTATGAAAATGAAACATATATGGCTAGTAATCGCAATCATGGGGTTTTTAGCTTGCGAGAATGACGACGATTCGAGTACAGATGAGGTTGTTTTACCAGAACTAACAGTAGGAGATGCCGATTTTTCTAAATTTGTTTCCTTAGGCGCTTCATTTACTGCTGGGTTTACAGATGGTGGGCTTTTTATTGCTAGTCAAGAAAACGCTTTTCCTAATACTTTAGCAAAACAATTTGCTAAAGCTGGCGGGGGTAATTTTTTACAACCATTAATGAACGATAATTTGGGGGGTTTAACTCTTGCAGGAAATAGAATTGCGCAACCAAGACTTGTTTTTGGTGGTGCTGGGCCTGTACCTCTAGAATCTGTTGTTGGACCAGTAGCTGTTGGTACAGAACTTACAATGAGCCCGTCAGGAACATTTAACAATTTAGGAGTGCCTGGCGCCAAAAGTTTTCATTTATTAGCACCAGGTTATGGGAATATTGCAAATTTAGCAGCAGGTTTAGCAAACCCATACGCTGTTCGAATGACTGGCACCACCCCAAACGCCTCAATGTTAGATTTAGCCATTGCACAAAACCCAACTTTTTTCACCTTATCTGAGATTGGAGGTAATGATATTTTAGGCTATGCAACCTCTGGTGGCGATGATAGCAATCCAATAACCGATACGCCAACGTTTAGTGCCTCATTAAATGCTTTAGTAAATGGTTTAACAGCTAATGGGGCAAAAGGAGCAATTGGTAACTTACCTAATGTGACGAGTTTGCCTTTTTTTACTACAATTCCTAATGATGCTTTAGATTTAGATTCAGCAACAGCAGCCAGTTTAACAGGGTTTTTTCAAGCCGTAGTAGGCATTACTATACAAGGTTTAGTTTTACAAGGCGTTCCTTTACCACAAGCTCAAGCTTTAGCTTCTCAATACGCCATTACCTTTAATGAAGGACCAAATAGGTTTTTAATAGATGTGCCTCAAAGTCCTACAAATCCCTTAGGGTTTAGACAAATGACTGAAGAAGAATTATTATTATTAACTATAGATCAAGCAGCATTAGCATCGGGTTATGGATCTGTTGTTTTAACCCCTGATGTCATACAAGTATTAACGATTCTTCAAACAGGAGGAACGCCTACACCTCAACAAGCAGGTATCGTTTTAGCTGCCGTAAGCGGTATAGATGATAAAGATGCTTTAGATACTGAGGAGCTTAATTTAATAGAGAATACAACTATGATCTATAATGATGGCATACAAACTATTGCTGCTTCAAAAGGCTTGGCACTTGTCGATTTAAACACCATACTAGAACAAGCTACAGTTAACGGCGTAGAGTTTGATGAATTTAGTATGAACACAAGTTTAGTAACGGGTGGTCTAGTAAGTTTAGATGGGATTCATTTAACAGCTAGAGGTTATGCTTTAATGGCAAACTCCTTTTTGGAAGCGATTGATGCGACATATGGCTCTAATTTTGTAGCCTCCGGGAATGTTGCAAAAGCGGTAGATTTTCCTATTACCTTTTCGCCAACATTACGATAAATTGCTTTATTTTTAATAACACACAATGCCTTCTTTTTTCTCCAAAAAAGAAGGTATTTTTTTGTCTATGAAAAAGCTAATAAAAACAGCTTTATTTTTAAATTAAAAGACCTATCTTTGCACGCGAAAACGGATACTGTTTTTTTAATTAAACAGCATAATATTAAATAGATAAGTAATGTCAAAAGTTACAGGTAAAGTTGCACAAATAGTAGGTCCAGTAATCGATGTTGAATTCGAAGCTGGTGCTGAACTTCCAAAAATTTATGATTCATTAGAAATAAAAAAAACAGATGGTACCTTGTTAGTTTTAGAAGTGCAGTCTCACATAGGTGAAGATACTGTGCGAACGATAGCAATGGATTCGTCTGATGGTTTAAGTAGAGGAACTGAAGTTAATGCCACTGGAGCGCCTATACAAATGCCTGTTGGTGGTGATGTTTATGGTCGCTTATTTAATGTAATAGGAGATGCTATCGATGGTTTGGGGAATTTACCAAAGGCTGGGAATGATGGCCTTCCTATTCACAGAAAAGCGCCTAAATTTGAAGAGCTTTCAACATCTACTGAAGTATTATATACAGGAATTAAAGTGATTGATTTGATTGAGCCTTATGCAAAAGGTGGTAAAATTGGATTGTTTGGTGGCGCAGGAGTAGGAAAAACAGTATTAATTCAAGAGTTAATTAACAATATAGCAAAGGGACATGGTGGCCTATCGGTATTTGCAGGCGTAGGAGAAAGAACTCGTGAGGGAAATGATTTACTTCGTGAAATGTTAGAGTCTGGAATTATTAAATATGGTGATGACTTTATGCATTCTATGGAAGAAGGTGGTTGGGACCTAAAAAAAGTAAATAAAAAAGCGATGAAAGATTCTAAAGCTACTTTTGTTTTTGGTCAAATGAATGAACCCCCTGGAGCACGTGCACGTGTGGCATTATCTGGTTTAACTATTGCCGAATATTTTCGGGATGGCGCAGGAGACGGACAAGGAAAAGATGTTCTTTTCTTCGTAGATAATATTTTCCGCTTTACACAAGCAGGGTCTGAGGTATCAGCTTTACTTGGTCGTATGCCTTCTGCTGTAGGTTATCAGCCTACTTTGGCTACAGAGATGGGTGCCATGCAAGAACGCATTACTTCAACTAAAAAGGGGTCTATCACCTCAGTACAAGCGGTTTATGTTCCCGCAGATGATTTAACAGATCCTGCACCCGCAACAACCTTTGCGCACTTAGATGCAACAACCGTATTATCGCGTAAAATTGCAGAGCTTGGTATTTATCCAGCTGTAGACCCATTAGATTCTACATCAAGAATTTTAACGGCAGATATTTTAGGTGACGAACACTATAATTGTGCCCAAAGAGTAAAAGAGTTATTACAGCGTTATAAAGAACTTCAAGATATTATTGCCATATTGGGTATGGAAGAATTATCTGAAGAAGATAAAATGGCAGTAGGACGCGCACGACGTGTACAGCGTTTCTTATCTCAACCTTTCCATGTAGCAGAACAATTTACTGGACTTAAAGGGGTGTTAGTAGATATTAAAGAAACCATTAAAGGGTTTAATATGATTATGGATGGCGAATTAGATCACCTTCCTGAAGCAGCATTTAACCTTAAAGGTTCTATTGATGAAGCTGTAGAAGCAGGAGAAAAAATGTTAGCTGAGGCTTAAAACTAGTTTAGAGTTATGAGTTTAGAGTTATGAGTTTAGGATTACACTCACAACTCTAAACTCATAACTCATAACTCATAACTAAAAGAGGTATGTATTTAGAGATTGTATCACCAGAAGCCACGTTATTTAGCAATGAAGTCGATTCTGTAGTTGTACCAGGAATTAATGGGGAATTTGAAATGTTAAAAAATCATGCGCCTATTGTATCACTCCTTCAACAAGGCATTATTAGAATAAAAATGCATTCGCAAGATCCTGTTATAGACGAATTACATAGTCGTTTATCTAAACTGGCAGGAGACAACAAAGTATTAACATTAAAGATTAATTCTGGGACTATAGAAATGAAAGAGAATAAAATTATTGTATTAGCAGATTAAGCTAATGTAACATAACTCTATGTTGCTATGAATAAAAAAACTGTAAAGTGTGAACTTTACAGTTTTTTTATTTGAGATTATCTTCTAAATAACGACCTAAATTATTAATGTTACGCTCAATTATTTCAAAAATAACAATATCTGGTTTATAGGACTCGATAAGTGATTTGTTAAAATCATGATTTTTAATATATAGACACTCGCCAAAGGTCTCATTAAAAAACGGTATCCAAGCATTAGAGAAAGAATCCCTATAAAATAATAATTTTAAATTATTATTGGGGTTAACATAATGATATACATTAGATTTGCTCTCTTTTAAACGAGAAGCCCTTTTTACTTTTTTAGAGAATTTAATTCTAGTATCTTTTAAGTTTAGATTAATCATTTTAGCAATATCGCCATAATAGTCATTATCACTTATAATAGTATAATCGTTTAAATTTAATTTGGTTATTTTAAAGGCTTCATTTAATCTATTCATTACAATATCATACCCTACGAATGCACCATAGTCATTCCAATGCGTATCTGTTTTAATATAAACCTGCTCGCTATTTTTTGCTTTTACTAAAGGTTCGTAAAGATCAATAATATTTAATTCTAAAGTTTTACTTAAATGGGATTTTAGAAACTCTAATTTAGTTGTGTTTTGTTGAAGTTTATAGGGAAGATATTCTTGATATATTCTATTTTTATCTGAAGGAATTACAACATAAAAAGCGATATTTCTCTGCGTTAAATGGTTTTTTATCTGTTCTAAATAAGTGGTTATGTTTTCGAGTTCATTTGGTTTAAAGCGATCATTTCCAAAAGAATTATTTAAACCATTATTAAAATGATTTCCTAAAAACAGCCAACCTTCTTTGCCTTGAACTACTCTATGAGGAATTGGATCTTCGTTTAACAGATTCGATTTAAAACTAATATAACTATTTACAAGGCTAGTTTTCAATCCAAAATTTTCTTTATAATAACTCTTAAAAAGACTTACCGATTTAAGGGGCTTATTAAACTTAAGTGTAGGAAACTCACTATGTTTTCTATTTTCGTTATTAACAACTTTGTTTTCTAGTTGTAAGACCATTACAAGATTAGGCAATAGTAATAAACCTACAAAGGCAATGACTGTGATTTTCATTAATATTCTATTATACGAACTCATTAAAAGCGAAAATAGATAAATGGGTTATACGAATCTGTAGCAATATAAACATAGCATATGCAAAATAAACCAATAAGGCTAAACATTTTTAAAGTAGACATTATTTTAAACTTTACCGAATAAGGCTCTAGTGATTTAATATAGTTATTACTTATTCTATAAATTGGTGTAGAAAATAAAAACGCTAATACTAGCACAAGAATGATTTCTTTAGTGAGATAAAAATTTAAATACTCTAAGTTTGTTTTAGCCTTAAAATTAAAGAGTGTTTTTATGTAATTATAAGCCTCTATTACTGTTTTACTTCTAAAAAAAACCCATGATATTCCTACTACCAATAATAAATAGGCATGCGCTATAAAATTAGGTAATCGTTCAAGTATTTTTTTAAACCCTAAGCGTTCTACTATAATAAATATCCCGTGAAAAAGGCCCCAAATTATAAACACCCAATTGGCGCCATGCCATAAGCCGGTAAGAAAAAACACGATGAAAAGATTTACATAGGTCCTAATATTCCCTTTTCGGTTGCCACCCAGAGGAATGTATAAATAATCTTTAAACCAGTTTGACAGGGTAATATGCCAGCGACGCCAAAACTCTTGAATAGATTTTGAGATGTAAGGGTAATTAAAATTTTCAGGAAAATTAAAGCCAAACATTTTGCCTAAGCCAATAGCCATGTCTGAATAACCAGAAAAATCAAAATAAATCTGAAAACTATAGGCTATAACCCCTAACCATGCCATTAATGACGAAGAATCACTAGTTGGTAAAGTAAAAATACCATCAGCTAAAAAAGCACAGTTGTTAGCGATAATCATTTTTTTTGCCAAACCAATTAAAAAGCGTTCTATACCACTGGCGAATAATGACCAGGATATCGTTCGCTTTTTAAGCATTTTTTCTATTTCAGAATACCTAACAATTGGTCCTGCAATTAGTTGCGGAAATAAAGTAACGTAAGTGGCAAAGTCGATAAAATTGTTATTCGCTTTAATCTTGCCCCTATATACATCAATAGTATAAGACAGGGTTTGAAAGGTGTAAAAACTTATCCCTAAAGGCAAAACAATATTAGAAAAGCTACTAGCATTTTCTGCATTTATATTAATACTTTGAAGAATTTCGATTAAATTATTAAAAATAAAACGTGAATATTTAAAATAAAACAATAGTGATAAATTAAATATTACTGATAAATAGAGCCCTAATTTTCGAAAGCCCTTACTAATCAGTAAGGCACAAGAATAATCGGTAACCGCAGACAAAATAATTAAAGCGACCAATTCTTTTTCTCCCCAGGTATAAAAACCTAAACTCAATAATAAAAGAATACCATTCTTTAATTTTTTTGGGACGAGATAATATAAAACAAATGTTAAGGGTAAAAATAAAAATAAGAAGATAGGGCTAGTAAATAACATTAATTACCTGCAGTTTAATTAACATAAAATACAATAAAATATGGTATTTTTGGTTATTATTATTCATATCAAATATGTCAAATAAATGCGCCTTTTCAAAATAGTAATTACATTATTTTTTGTTGCCTTTGCAAATTGTATATATGGTCAAGATTTTTCTGATGATTGGACTGGCTATTTTTCCTACCTTGAGATTAAAGACATCTCTCTGGGGAATAATAAAGTTTTCGGTGCCGCTGAAAATGCTGTTTTTGTATATGATACCGAAACGAAACAAATTGAAGAGCTATCTACCATAAATGGGTTGTCTGGTGAAGCCATTTCAACTATTAAATATGTTAGTAATAGTGGTATTTTACTTATAGGGTTTGAAAACGGTTTAATTCAAGTGTATCAGGAATCTAATCAACAGATACTTTCTGTAGTAGATATTATAGACAAAACGACTATTCCGCCTAATGCAAAAAAGATAAACCATTTTAACGTTTTTAATGACGCGGCCTATATTTCTACTAATTTTGGTATTTCAGTATATGATCTTCAATCTCTAGAATTTGG
>CALDCO010000319.1 GCA_937937185.1 uncultured Flavobacteriaceae bacterium | reverse complement strand
TCATAATCGATCCATTGCTGGTAGGCTTCTGGAGACGTTTCTTTTAAACTTAAGATGTACTCATTTAGTTTGGCTTGATCGAATAATCCTGCTTCGTTTTGAAACTGTGGGCTACTTGCTAAATTCGTTTTTAACAAATCGCGCATTTGTTCGGGTTCTACAGATAGGCCTAAAACGTTAAACTGTTCTTCCATTACCGTCTGCCTTACTTGCTCTTCGTAAACCGCATTCATTACTTGAGTGGACGATTGCCCTCTGCTTTGTCGCTGTCTGGCTTCAACTTTGGCCATAAAGGATTGTCTGGAAATGTCTTTCCCGTTTATTGTTGCCACTGTATTTTGAGATTTACTAAATAAAGCGTCACTGTTATCAAAAAGACTAGAAAGTATAAACGCAAATAATGCTAATGCGATTACTAAAATTAGTACAACGGTCTTTTCTCGTATTTTATTTAAAATTGCCATCTCTTGTTTCTATTGATTTTATAAAATATAGTGTGCGAAAATACCATTTTCTGCTTAATTATAAAAGCAGAAAATTGCTTAATTATTTTTATTTCGCTAGTGGTCCTGTTGGTTGTAAGGTTTTATTTATTAAAACAAAGTGTTTGTTACTAATTAAAGGCTAATCGACTTCGTTAATTTTAAGTTCTACTAAATTAATTTTAGTATTCGATACTTCTATAATTTTAAAGCTAAACTGCTCGATATCAACAACTTCATTTTGCTCTGGAATTTCTTCGGTATAAGCTACAATTAAACCGCCTAGGGTTTCGTAAGTTTCAGCTTCTGGCAGGTTTATTTTGTAGGTTTCGTTTAAATGATCGACTTCGAGTCTAGCCGATAATAAAAAGCGGTGATCGCCTAGTTGTTCTTCGGTTAAAACAACGGTATCGTGTTCGTCTTCTATTTCTCCAAACAGTTCCTCAACAATATCTTCTACCGTCATAATTCCAGAAGTACCACCATATTCATCTAAAACTACGGCAATGCTATTGCGCTTTTTAATAAGGACGTTAAGCACATCATTTATAAGCATTGTGGCCGGCACAAACTGTATGGGATGCAACATCGCTTTTATTGATTTGGGTTTTTTAAATAAGTCGAAAGAATGTGCATAACCCACAATATCATCTATGGTGTCTTTATAAACTAAAATTTTAGTACAACCAGATTCAATAAATAAGGCATTTAATTCTTTTAAAGAATCGTTTATTTCTACCGCAATAATCTCTGTTCGCGGCACCATAACCTCCCTTGCTTTTACCTCGGCAAATTCTAGTGCGTTTTGAAAAATTTGTATTTCGCTATCAATCTCATCATGCGCTTCTACAGATTTCATTTGCTCGCTAATGTAATTCCCTAATTCAACTTTACTAAATACTAATTGCACTTGATCGCCTTCCGTTTGAAAAAACTGTTTTAGGATAAAATCTGAAATCCATAATACAAAATCTGAAATTATAGAGAACAGTAAGTAGAACAAGTAGGCAGGAAATGCTAAAATTTTTATGAGCGTATTAGAATAGATTTGAAAAAAAACTTTTGGAAGAAACTCTGCTGTGATTAAAATGAGTCCTGTAGATAAAACCGTTTGAGTTAATAAACTTAAATCGCTTAGTAAATAATTTACAAATGTATAAGGCGATGGCAGTAAAGATTGAAACCACGTCATTAATATATCGCCCATAAAAAAGCCGTAAATGACCAAAGCAATGTTATTCCCTATAAGCATAGTTGCTATAAACTTAGAAGGTTTGGCTGTAAGTTTGGTAAGGATTCTTGAAAGAAAACCGTCTTGTTTTTTTTCTATTTCAATATACATTTTATTAGCGGAGACGTAGGCAATTTCCATTCCTGAAAAAAAAGCAGAAAGTAATAATGAAACCGTTATGATAACTAAAGGCGTAATCATTAATATTTAAAATAAAACATTATTAATTTGAATTGTATTTTGTTTAGACGAGGTTATAAAATTGAAATCGAAAATGTATAAACTTAATTATTAAGGTAAAATACAAAATTGCGCGCAAGAATAAACATTAGGTTATCCAAAAAACGATCGAAACCGTTTTTAAGCTAAAATAGGGATTACTACATTGAATCGTTTTTTTCAAATTTTTTATTAAACTTTTTACGAAAAAAAAACATGAATATTGCTGCTGCACCTAATAGTAACGAGGCATAAGCTCTAGAATCTCCCCAATTCACATATACATCATAAAAAAATAGAATGGCAAAAACTAAGTAAGCATATTGAAATAGCTTGAAAATTTTCATTTTAAAGATTAAATTAAGTGATTCGTAAAGATATAGAAAAATACATGAATTCAACCTATTTTATATGAGGCATTTAGGGTTTTTCTTGTACGAGATATTTACCGCCAATTTCAAGAATTTGTAATTTATTAAGTTCTCTATCAGAATCAAAGCCTTTGCCTTCCGTTATATTACCACTATTTAAAAATTTAAAGGGTTCGTTTGTAAATACCCATTCATTTTTTTGGTCATAGTAAAGCTGATTGGTAAAGAGCGTGTCCTTTTCGGCAGTATAAATAATCACATTTCCTCTTAAATCGATAAGGTCTGTGTCACTGTAGGTAACGGCATAATCGGCCAATATAGTACTTCTTTTATTCGCCTTGTCGAAAAGGTGTAAAGTGACCCCTTCAGTAAATTCTGAGTATTTAAAATTACGATTGTTGTAATCGTACATTTTAGGACTTATTAAATTTGCAGTTACTCGGCCAGAATCGGTATGTTTTAAATTAATATTTTCTGCAATGCCTTGCGGTTCATTTGCAGAAAGTCCAATTTTTTGAACGGCTTTAAAATTATTTTTACACGAAAAAAATACAGCCATAATAATTATTACGACTGTATTTTTTGTGGTGTATAAATTTTTAAATGTCATTATATACTAGGCACAGTTACTGTTTTATTTATCCAACAGCCTATGCTAATTTTTTGTCCTTGATTGCCTTTTGCATGAATCTCGGCTTTTGTAGGTGCTAACGCTTTGTATCGCGCTGCGGTTTTAGAGCTACCTCCTTTTTCTGCTTCTT
>CALDCO010000318.1 GCA_937937185.1 uncultured Flavobacteriaceae bacterium | reverse complement strand
TACCCTTGGTGCCTCGGGAATATTAAGTCTTGAAATGGCAATTTTAATGTTACAGCAACAAAAATACATCCACGTACCATATCTTAACACCGAAACACCTAAACGCCTAAAAAATATTATGGTTAATGCCGTAGGCTTTGGAGGGAATGCAGTTTCAATACTACTTTCTAAATAGTGTTGTAAGAGAAAATAAAAGACCTTATCTTTCTAATATCAATGATGTGTTTACTTGAACGTATTTATTGAAATCATTAACTAACGTTTTATTATTATGACAGAATGGTTCACAGGTTTAAGCTCTTTTTCTCAATTCTTTTGGGTTATTGCCAGTCAGGGCAAACTCATACTTTCCTTTCTAAAATTTTGAGGAGATAGTTATTATCATAAGCAGCTTTAAGCCTTTTACCTTTTAACCCTTGTCTAGTTTGTTTGTCCTGTTTAAGTAAATTTAGTGCAATTTTGCTTAAAGCAGAAAAGTTTTGAGCTGCATTACCTGCCCTTTTTCTTGAGGCATCTTCAGAGAAGGCTACATCTAAGCACCAATGTAATTTATTTTCAATACTCCAATGTAAGCGTATCATTTTTTGTAATACCTGAGGATTTGCCTTTAAGCTTGTGATGTAATATCTCGTTGCGTTTTCATTAGGTTTGTCTGAGTTCTTAAATTCTCGTACACTTTCAATTTTTATTATGCCTTTAAGTTCTGTCCATTTACCTTGATTTTGAATAAATTCAAAGCTATTGATAATACTACATTTGCGTGTTTCTATTCTACCATGCCCTAAATCTTCATCAGTATAGGTCTGTATCGATTTACCAAATCTAAATTCATCTTGAATATCTTGATAGAGTTGCTTTTGATTTTCCTTTACCGCTAAGATATAATCTGCCTCTTGCTTGATAATGGTTTTAGCGATATTTTCTTGGCATCCCATAGCATCTATAGTAACCACACAACCTTTTATAGTGATCAATTCTAAAAGCTTAGGTATGGCTGAGATTTCATTTGATTTTTCAGAAACTTTAACCTGTCCTAGAACCATGTTATTTGTACTTGCCCAAGCACTTACCATATGAACAGGGGATTTTTTACCATTAGTTTTAGCGCCTCTTAGTGTTTTGCCATCAATGGGAACAACCTCGCCGTCCGTTACATCAACTAAGTCTATAACCCAATCCATAAAACAGCGTTCAAACTGTTCAGGGTCGATGGAAGAAAACACACGGTTAAATGTATCATCCGAAGGTATTCCGTTTGGTAAATCTAAAAAGGAACGTAAAAAATCTTCTTTTGCCTTGGCGTATGTTTCTATATCTTTCCATGTATCTGCGGCACAAATCACTGCAATTATCCCGATGAGAAGGATGTCGTCTAATCTGTGAAGCTTGTTTATATCGCTTCTAGGATCGTCTATATTACTGAAAATAGACTTAAAATTATTAACTGTTTTCAAATGATTTAAATTACTGATTATCAGTATAATATACAAATAATTAATCACAAAAACAACTATTATTTAACTCAAAATCAGTAATTTAAAACAGCCTTTTTATCCCTAAAGCCTAGGTGAAAAAGTGTGAGTTTGCCCTGTTATTGCCAGTATAAGTTCTTTAATATTTGTTTTTATAATTATTACCACATTTGCAGGAATTGATGGCGCAGATGATTTTGATGATCTTGAAACCGATACAGGTATTGAGTTTCAATTTATAACATTTAAGAATCTTATTGGTTTTTTTACGATTTTTGGATGGATTGGTATTGCTTGTATTAATGCTGGGTTTTCCAAACCATTAACTGTAATTATAGCATTTATAAGTGGTCTGATTATGATGACCATCATGGCTGCCATGTTTTATTACATGAAGAAATTAACAGATAGTGGCACATTAAATTATGAAAATGCCATAAATGCGATTGGAGAAGTGTATTTAACTATTGGTGCTAATCGATCAAAAATGGGTAAAGTAAGTGTAAGCGTACAAGGTACTTTACGAGAACTAGATGCAATTTCAGATTCTTTGACCGAGTTAAAATCTGGTGCACTTATAAAAGTAATAGACGTCACTAGCAATGGCATTTTAATAGTAGATGAAACCGTAAAACCTATAGAACCAATTAAAACAGAAACTTATGAACTACCTCCTAACATTACAAAACTTTGATTTAGGCTTTCCTATCGCCATTATTTTTGCAACACTATTTGTCTTTGTCTTTTTAATTATTTTAATTAAGCGTTATAAGAGATGTCCTTCAGATAGAATATTAGTTGTTTATGGTAAAGTTGGTGGTGGGCAATCTGCCAAATGTATTCATGGTGGAGCAGCCTTTATTTTACCAGTTATCCAAGATTATCAATTTTTAGATTTAACACCTATTTCTATTGAAGTAAATTTAGTTAATGCCTTATCAAAACAAAATATTCGTGTAAATGTGCCTTCCCGTTTTACCATTGGTGTTTCTACAGAGCCTGGTATTATGCAGAATGCAGCTGAACGTTTATTAGGCTTAAATCAAGATAATATTCAAGAATTAGCACAAGAAATAATATTTGGTCAACTGCGTTTAGTCGTTGCTTCAATGGATATTGAAGAAATAAACTCAGACAGAGATAAGTTTCTATCTAATATTTCTCAAAGTGTTGAATCTGAACTAAAGAAAGTAGGATTAAAATTAATTAATGTAAATATTACAGACATAGTTGATGAATCTGGCTACATAGAAGCTTTAGGTAAAGAAGCTGCTGCTCATGCTATTAATGCTGCTCGTAAATCGGTAGCAGAAAAAACTAGAGATGGTTCTATAGGTGAAGCAAATGCTGTACAGGATGAACGTACACAAGTTGCTGCTGCAAATGCTCAAGCTGTTGAAGGTGAAAACACTGCAAAAATTGCTGTTGCAAATTCAGATTCATTGCGTCGCCAGCGTGAAGCAGAAGCAGAACGTGTCGCAATCGCTTCAGAAAAAGTACAAAGTGCAAAAGCTTTAGAGGAATCTTATGCCGCTGAAAAAGAAGCAGAATCTGCTAGGGCTGAAAGGGAACGTTCTTCACAAGTAGCAGATATTATAGTCCCTGCTGAAATCGATAAACGTAAGGTTGAAATTGATGCAGAAGCTGAAGCAGAACGTATTAGAAGACGCGCAAAAGGTGAGGCAGATGCCATTCTTTTTAAAGCTCAAGCAGAAGCACAAGGTCAGTTTGAAGTATTAACTAAACAAGCCGCAGGTTTGGAACAAATTGTTAAGGCTGCTGGAGATAATTCTAAAGATGCTGTACTTTTATTAATTGCAGATAAATTACCCGAATTAGTTAAAATGCAATCAGAAGCAATTAAAAACATTAAAATCGACAAAGTTACTGTTTGGGAAAATGGTGATGGCAAAAATGGAAAATCATCTACAGCAAATTTCCTATCGGGAATGTATAAATCGGTACCTCCACTACAAGAAATGTTTAATATGGCAGGAATGGAATTGCCTGAATATTTAAAAGGGAAAGATCCAGACGATAAGACCTCGGCAGAGATAGTTGAGGATGATCTTGCAAAATAAATTAAAGTACGGTTAACGTCAGCCTATTAAAACTGGCGTTTTCTTTTTATCTTTAGTAATGTTTACAATCAATTAACAATTTATAAGCATTTCGTTGAGTATATAAATTCAAAATGAGTTATTTTTGATCACATTTTACTACACAAGATTTTATGAGCGAGATGAGACACAACTGGACTAAAGAAGAAATTCTTGAAATTTATAATAAACCTTTAATGGAGTTGCTTTACGAAGCCGCTTCCATTCACCGTTTACATCACGATCCCAATACGGTTCAGGTAAGCACCTTATTATCAATAAAAACTGGTGGTTGTCCGGAAGACTGTGGCTATTGCCCACAAGCGGCGCGCTATCATACCAATGTAGAAGGAAATGACTTAATGACTGTACAACAAGTAAAGGCTCAAGCTTTACGAGCAAAATCATCGGGGAGTTCTCGTGTTTGCATGGGTGCGGCATGGCGAAATGTAAAAGATGGGGAAGA
>CALDCO010000317.1 GCA_937937185.1 uncultured Flavobacteriaceae bacterium | reverse complement strand
TTTAATCTTTATTTAATTTTTCATTTTCTTTTTGCACTTTGTCATATTCGTAAATATTATGTATCAATAAAGGAATTGCTATGACAATGGCTACGATTAAAATAATGGTTATTTTATATAAGTTCAATGGTAAGGATTTTTAATTACTATTTCTTAATTTGATAAGTTTAAAAACTAAATTTTACGTTTAATAAAGTTTTTAGGTTCTTCTTCTTTTTCTATTTTAGGTTTTTGTCCAGGAAACACCAAAGAGGTGCTAGAATAACTAGAACCAAAAGTTGTATTTGCATAATATACTTGCTTAACGGCGTCATAAACCTGGTCTTCAGAGAGTTCCCTTAAAGGGTGAATAAATACAGACCATAATATCTCGTCGCTAATGGCATATTTAACGTCTAAAGCGGTATGAAAATTGGCAACTAAGGCATCTTCTTTCAATGTTTCTGTTAATTTGTATGCTTCTGTTATGGGGGAAATTATACGCATTCGATTATGAGTAGAATCACTTATCGCTAGGAAAACAACATCTTTTACCTTAAACTGCCACCTCCCACTATTGCCTTGTATCGAATCACCAATTTTAGCATAAATAGAATCTAACTTTTCTTGAGTCATTGTACTTTGGCAAAACCCGTTCAAGACTACTAAAACAAATAAAAGTGATAAGGCTTTTTTCATAATTTAACGTGGTTAGTTATTTTTTAGACGTAATGTGTGACCATTTCCTAACAGTTTTACTCAAATAAAATAAACATTAAATGGAGACTTGGAGTATTTTACCATTTTCAACTTAAAAGGACTCAAATAGAGAAGGACCTGTTTTAGTCGAATAATGCCACAACATAATTGGCATTATACTTGTTCAAAAGCCTTTAACCTCTCATGGAAAAAAACGAGATGTATGTTTTGTATTATTTTGCCCTTAAGCGCCATGATATTTCAGGATCTCACTAGTCTTATAACATTATGAGATACTTATGAGCATCAGCATAATAAAATTTAAGAGCATTTCTATAAACCTGAGTTCTACCTAAAGGATTAGCATGAAAAAGCCTCAGACTGACATAAATTTTCTTAGGCCGAACTCAGGTTTAAAAAAAAACTCTAGATTTATTTTGCTAAATCTAGAGTGTTCATCATTTTAAGTAAATGCATTCTATTTAATACGAGTTCTTCCTCTTGAACTACTATTAGAAAAGCGTTGTGTCGTTCTAGATTGTGATGCCCTAGAAGAATTAGAAGGTCTTACACTTCTATTAGCGCTTGATGCGATTCTATTTCGATTTCCTGACGGCTTGTTTAGCGATCGGCTTGATTTCTTAGAAGGCCTTTTAATTTGAGGATTATTTGGTCTTGAGGGTCTAGTATTTTGTGCTACTGGACGCTTAGGTCTGGTCGTATTTCTAACGTTTCCACGGTTCGGTCTTGTTGAATTTGGGTGCACACGAGAATTTCCTCTTGTTATTCCTCTAGACGGTCTAGTGGTATTTGTTGAATTCCCTCTGGTTGTCGATGAAGGTCTTGTTCTTATCGTTCCAGAGTTTGCTCTTGTATTATTTCTTCTACCATTAGTAGAGGCAATGGCGCTTCTAGTCGTTCTTCCAGAATTATTATAAGTTGCTCGTCTTCTGCCATCTGTTCGAGAGGCATAACGCGAATCTCTTCTAATGGAATGCCCTCTTCTAGATGCTACTGCACTTCTACGTCTGTAATTATTTCTATAAGGACGCGAATAGTGATAACGAATTGGTCTGTAGTACTGTCTATACGGTCTATTATACACCACACAGTAGTTATAGGCAGGAACGGCATAGTATGCATGCCATGGTCTGTAAACATAAGCTCTGTTATAAGGGTTAATAAATCCTGTACAATAAGCAAACCTATTGTAGCGGTTATAGTTTACATAAAGCCCTCCAACTTGGCTAACATACCCAAAGTTATTATAGGAAATACAAATGTCTCCAGCTTGGCGTATACGGCCATAATTGTCATAATATACTGGGATGTTTTCAATTTGTACAACAGCGCCATATTCATCATACTGCACATAAGAATCGTAATCGTATCCAGAATTAAAGCTTACACTAACACTTGGTGTATTTACAGCAATATTAAAGTTAGAATGATGTCTACTCATATTAAAATCGAATTGACCATCAGGAAAAACCGAAAATTCAATACCCCCTTCTATAAAAATAAAATTTTTACCATAACCTCTTACATAATTCGAAGTAGCTTCTGTAGATTTAGAATCGATAGGGGAGGCTTTTGCCGTAATCCCCGTAAGCAGTAAACCTGCTAATAATAATGCTAATTTCTTCATAATCGTTTTTGTTTTAAGATTGAATAATATCTTACAAACAAGCATCGTGCCAAAGAATTATTTTAAAACATATAAACCTGAAATACAAGTATTTATGACTTTAAAGTTAAGAGGTTATCACTATAAAAGATTAAACGGTTTCAATAAAAAAAGCCGTTCATGATGAATATGAACGGCTTTTTTTATCTATTGAAAATTTACTGCATTACACAGTTAAAATACTCTAGAACTTATAGTTTATAGATAAGTTAAGTAATGTTCCTAATTGGCTAAAATGATACCCATCGTATGTCATTTGAGAATAACGTTGGTTAAATGTAATTAAATTAGATTGGTTTTTAGCTTGAGCCGGATCGGCTAAAATAGCTTCCCCTTCAGGAGTTAAAGCTTCAAAATTCCATTCTGGTAAAACATTGAGTAAATTATTTATATTTAATGCTAAAGTTAGCTTATCGCTAGCGCTATAATTAATGCCTAAATCAGTAACAATTTTAGGAGTAAAATAAGTTCCTACATTGTGAGTTACAAAAGGATTTGCTGCTCCAGTATTAGCTCCTGTTGCATTTGCTGTTGTTGAAAGGCCTTGTTGTATGAATTCTGTTTTTCCAAAAAAAGTATTATTCAAAGAGAACCCGAATTTATCGATGTCGTAATTCGCCCCTAAAATCCATTTAGTTACTGGTCTAGAAGTAAAGAATAAGGCTTCTTGAGTTTCACTAACTACAGATTGTTGTGCATTAGCAACTATAGGAATATTTTTAACGGCGCCATCTCTTTCGTTTTGAAGAGTATAATTCCCAGATAAATTTAATCCTAATTTACCACTACCTAGTTCTATATTTTTATAACTAGCAACAAAGTCTATACCAGAGGTTTTAGTGTCAATGGCATTAGAAAAGAAACTAATATCACTAAGGTTGTTTTGTGTTAAAAGAATGTCTAAAGGGTTTGTAGGATCTCCACTAGGTCCAATTTCTGAACCTAATACAATTCTGTCTTTTACCCCAATATTGTAATAATCTAGTGTGAAACTCAAGTTTGGTGTAATTTTACCTCCAAAACCTACTGTGAAATTAGTAGAAGTCTCGGCATCTAATTGTGGAATGCCTAATAAACGCGCTTGAGGCGACACATTATTTACTAAACCACCTACTTGAATACCGGCACCAGGAACAAAACTAAATTGCGCCTTTTGAGTGAATATTTGATGTAATGTAGGCGCTCTAAAACCTGTTGAAAATGAGCCGCGAACGGTATAGTCATCAGTTATTTTATAACGACTACTTAATTTATATACAAAGGCTTCACCAAAATCTGAATAATTCTCTCCTCTTAGTGTTGCGCTAAATAAGAGTTCGTCAGTAACATCATAATCAATACTAAAATAGCCTCCGATATTGTAGCGATCAAACTTCCCAGAATTTTGAGGGGTATTACCTGCAAATGAATCGGCACCACCGCCATCGTAAGAGGCAACTCCGCCTTCGATAACCTCAAAGACTTCGTTTCTAAACTCGGCACCGAAACCTATACTTATTTGATCTGAGACGACTCTAGATATATCAATATTTCCTACATTATGAGAAAAACGTGTTCCTCCGGGGTCGAAAGAGGTCGGGCTATTTTCTCTGTACAATAAGGAGCCTTCGGTGATTTCACCATCATCAATCTCTCCATCGCCATCAGCATCAAGCCAAGTAGAGGGCGAAAACACAAAATTACGGTTATGAGACTCATTCACTTTATAGGTCTGTGTATTTCCACCAGTGGTATAACTTAAATCTACATTCCAGTCGTTTATTTTCGTTTTAAAACCAACAGTACCATTATAGTCGCCTAATAAGCCTTCAAATGTAGGAACATAACCATCATAACCACCTGGGTTTGTTGGATGATTACCCGGAAAGAAGTTCGCTAAGTAAGGAAAATCATCAATAGTTCTCCAGTAAGGCGTTCTGTAATTTGCAAAGCTGTTTACTTTTTTATAAACATAAGCCGCATTAAAATACATTTGAGAATTTTCATTTAAATCGTAGCCACCATTTACTAAAAATTTAGATGCAGCAGTCTCTGGAGATCCGTTTATATTTCCTGCATCAGGACGCCTGGATAAAAATTCCTGCACAAAGGCCAAATCTTCGGGAGTATTTCCTGTGAAATCTAATGCTTCACCAGCTGCATCAACAGTACCTGGGCGATTCGCTAAACTTACTTTTGAAAAATCAATAGTATAATTTATAAACCCTTTATCATCTCCTATAGAAGTTCCATTGTTTACAGCAAGCCCATACATTTCACCATCACCTTCACTAGTAATTCCTGTTCTTAAGGTTGCAGAACCAAAATTAGCATCATCCTTAAGAATAATGTTCATTACCCCAGCAATGGCATCAGACCCATATTGGGCAGAAGCCCCATCACGAAGTATTTCTACACGTTTAATGGCATCAGTAGGAATAGCAGAAATGTCTGAACCCGTTTCACCACGTCCTGGAGAGGTTTGCGTATAGAGTAGTGCACTTAGGTTTTTACGTTTTCCATTAATAAGAATTAAGGTTCTACTAGGTCCCATATTTCTAATTTCATAAGGATCTAATAAAGAAGTGGCGTCATTTACTGGCGTTTGTACAGTATTGAATGAGGGAATTCTATACTGTAACGCTTTGTCAAAAGTGGCCTGACCAGTCGAGGTCAGCTCTTTAGCAGGTAACACATCTACTGGTAACGGGGTGTCACGATTACTTCTTGGTGCAGTTCGTGTACCTACAAGAATGACTTCATCTAAGGCTTCACCATCAGATAAAGTAACATTAATTTGTGAACGCCCGTTCACTCTTTCTTCTTTTGTAGCATAGCCAATTGAGCTAAATACAAGTGTGCCTGATTCACTAACTTCAATAGTAAAATTACCATCAAAATCGGTAGCTGTTCCATTTGTAGTGCCTTTTTCAACAATATTTACGCCGGCAAGACCTTCACCATTAGTATCGGTTACCTTACCAGTAACCGATTCTTGCGCAAATGCAAAAAAAGTAGTCAATACAAACAAAACCAATACATACGGTTTTCTCATAAAAAAATAATTTAAGTTGGATTAATGATTAATATCTGTAAAAGTCTAATTTAATCGTCAATTATCCTCATATTGAACGAAAAGTAATAAACATTTTATCAATATAAAATGTTGATAAATAAAATGTTAATAAGGTTGAATTTTATAAAAAAATAGTTGGCTAAATAGTCGTTACATAATAGTATATTTGCATTCGTAAAAAATAAATTTTTTATTTCAAAGTGTTTGAAATGAATAGATTAACATAAATTAGATTTTTGCTCCTGCAAAAATCAAAAAAATATTTTCATGAAAGCTGGAATAGTAGGTTTGCCAAATGTGGGAAAATCCACCTTATTTAATTGTTTATCGAACGCGAAAGCACAAAGTGCGAATTTCCCTTTTTGTACCATCGAACCCAATATAGGAGTGGTAAACGTGCCTGATGCTCGATTGAAGAAATTAGAAGCATTGGTAAACCCTGAAAAGGTTATCCCTGCGACAGTTGAAATTGTTGATATTGCAGGTTTAGTAAAAGGCGCTAGTAAGGGCGAAGGATTAGGAAATCAGTTTTTAGCAAACATTAGGGAAACAGATGCTATTTTACATGTTTTACGTTGTTTCGACAATGATAATATTGTACATGTCGATGGAAGTGTAGATCCTATAAGAGACAAAGAAACCATAGATATTGAATTGCAATTAAAAGATTTAGACACAGTAGAAAAGAAGCTTGATAAAGTTAAAAGAGCAGCAAAAACAGGGAATAAAGAGGCTCAAAAAGAAGAAGCAGTGTTATTAAAATTAAAAGAAGGGCTGGAAGCAGGTCGTAGTGTTAGAGCTATTGAGTTTTCTATGGACGATTATACCGATTATGTAAAGCCGGCTCAACTAATTACTGAAAAGCCTGTACTTTATGTTTGTAATGTTGATGAAGCAGCTGCAGTTTCAGGAAATGAATATGTAAATAAAGTTAAAGCAGCAGTAAAAGATGAAAAGGCAGAGGTTTTAGTATTGGCAGTAGGGACTGAAGCCGATATTAATGAATTAGACGATTACGAAGAGCGTCAATTATTTTTACAAGATATAGGCTTAGAGGAGCCAGGATCTGCCAAGCTAATTCGATCTGCTTATAAATTACTAAATCAGCAAACCTATTTCACTGCAGGTGTAAAAGAAGTTCGTGCCTGGACCATTACTATAGGTTCGAGCGCGCCACAAGCGGCAGGAGTTATCCATACCGATTTTGAAAAAGGATTTATACGTGCAGAAGTTATTGGTTATGAGGATTATATTAGCTATGGTAGTGAAATAAAGGTTAAAGAAGCTGGCAAAATGAGGGTAGAGGGTAAAAATTACACCGTTAAAGATGGCGATATTATGCATTTCTTGTTTAATGTTTAGTAATAGATTGGTTTTACTTTTCCGAAGTGCTCATAAAAAAGATTAGAGAGAAGAATATTAACCTGATTTCTAAGGATTTGGAATGAAAAAGCCGTTAAATTGAGTGGTTTTTCAAAGTGAAACGAAGAAAAACGGTATCGAAATTAGGCTTTTGATTGAAAATTTATTGATCTTCGATACCATTTTCTATCGAAATCACTACCATTGACTACCATTGACTTGTTTAGTAACTCGTTGTATTTTAATTAATTAATATAATGAGATGACTGCTATTTATCGCTGTATCGAAAACAGATAGCAGAATTGCCTTAAAACACTCATTGTTATGCGACTAATATCATTTTTTGTTATGGCCTACGGAAGTTTGACGTAAAATTTGAAGTGAAGATGCCGTAGAATTTCAGGCTGTTTGAGCGCAGCGAGTTCCTGAAATTCAGGCATCGAACAAAAAATTTAGTCAAACTTTCGTAAGCCTAGCCTTTTTTGTTTCTTTTTTTGGCAATGAAAAAAAGAAAAGGCAACTGTTTTTTATTACTCTATGCGATTATGGTCGAAAAACTGCCATTGGGTGTTTTACGTCAAATTCTTACGCTGGATAAAATTTTTATCAGAAGCCTCTAACTGACGTAAATTTTCTTATATCGAACTTACGTTATTAATTTTAATTCACAACTTTCATTTGATGTCAACCCCATGTCATTCATTAAAGCAACCCTAATTAATTCCAACTTGTTTTCAAACGCTCTGTATGTTTTATTAAAATAACTAATTAACAAGTTCTTGAAAACTTTGTTAATTACTTTGTACAAACACTATTTTAATTTTTGAGACGATAAACTATATTAGCCATCTATCACGAATGTTTCGCACTCAAATAACCTATGTCCAAACAAACCAAATATACTGAAGACAATATACGCTCATTAGATTGGAAAGAGCATATTCGTATGCGTCCAGGAATGTATATCGGTAAATTAGGCGATGGTTCTTCACCAGATGATGGTATTTATATTCTTTTAAAAGAAGTGCTCGATAATTCCATAGACGAATATGTTATGGGAGCGGGCAAAACCATTGAAATTTCTGTTCAAGGGAGTAAAGTTATTGTTCGCGATTATGGTCGAGGCATTCCTTTAGGAAAAGTAGTCGATGTTGTGTCTAAAATGAATACAGGAGGGAAATACGACTCTAAAGCATTTAAAAAATCGGTTGGATTAAATGGTGTGGGGACAAAAGCAGTAAACGCACTATCGTCTTATTTTAGAGTAGAATCGACTAGAGATAATAAAAGTGCTTCCGCTGAATTCGAGCAAGGCAATTTAACGCATCAAGACTTATTAGAAGATACCTCTCGTAGAAAAGGGACTAAAGTCTCTTTTATTCCAGATGAAATCATCTTTAAAAACTATAAATATAGAAGCGAATATGTGGCGAAAATGCTAAAAAACTATGTTTATCTAAACCCTGGATTAACGATAGTTTTTAATGGTGAAAAATTTTATAGCGAGAATGGATTAAAAGATTTATTATCTGAAAACATTAATGAAACCGATTTATTATATCCCATAATTCATTTAAGAGGCGATGATATTGAAGTGGCATTAACCCATAGTAAAACCCAATATAGTGAAGAGTATCATTCCTTTGTTAATGGTCAAAATACCACACAGGGTGGGACCCATTTAGCTGCTTTTAGAGAAGCTTTAGTAAGGACAATAAGAGAATTTTACGGAAAAAATTACGAAGCTTCAGACATTAGAAAATCTGTGGTTAGCGCTATTGCAATAAAAGTTATGGAACCTGTTTTTGAAAGTCAAACAAAAACAAAGTTAGGCTCTACAGACATGGGTGGAGACCTTCCAACGGTGAGAACTTATATAAATGATTTTTTAAAAACACAATTAGATAATTTCCTTCATAAAAACCCAGATTCGGCTGAGAAAATCCAGCGTAAAATATTACAAGCAGAACGAGAACGCAAAGAATTATCTGGCATTCGCAAACTCGCCAAAGACCGTGCTAAGAAAGCGAGTTTGCACAATAAAAAACTACGCGATTGCCGTGTGCATTTTGGGGACACTAAAAATGAACGCAATTTAGAGTCTACTTTGTTTATCACAGAGGGCGATTCGGCTTCTGGAAGTATCACAAAATCTAGAGATGTAAATACGCAAGCTGTTTTTAGTCTTAAAGGAAAACCATTGAATTGTTATGGGTTAACAAAGAAGATTGTTTATGAAAACGAAGAGTTTAATTTATTACAAGCCGCTCTCAATATAGAAGAGTCTCTCGAAGATTTGCGTTACAATAATGTGGTAATAGCCACTGATGCCGATGTAGATGGCATGCATATTCGCTTATTGTTAATTACATTTTTTCTTCAATTTTTTCCTGAAGTTATAAAAGAAGGACATTTGTATATATTGCAAACCCCATTATTTAGAGTAAGAAATAAAAAAGAAACGATTTATTGTTATACAGAAGAAGAACGCGTTAATGCTATTGAAAAATTAAAACCTAAACCAGAAATTACGCGATTTAAAGGGTTAGGTGAAATTTCTCCAGATGAATTTAAGCATTTTATTGGTGACGACATTCGGCTAGACCCCATTATGTTAGACGATAACATGTCCATAGAAGAGTTATTGTCATTCTACATGGGAAAAAACACACCTACGCGGCAAGAATTTATTATTGATAATTTAAAAGTAGAAATGGACCTAATAAAAAATCAAGAATAATATGAAACACGAAAATTTAAAACATTTGTTAGGATTGTTATCATTTATTATTTTAATCATTTGTTTGGTTCAAGTTTTCAATTATAACTTAAGCATAAAAGAATACACGATGTTTTATGCCATAACCTTTTTTAGCGCATTTTTAGTCGTTATCCAATGTATAGATTTGTATAAATTTTATAACAATAAAAAAAAAGAAGTTAACCCATAGTGTAAATGGTTGGTAAATCATTAATTTAAAAAAAAGATTAGATTTCGAGTACGCTCTTGTAGTAAGTATGGAAAAGGAATAGAAGAATGAGTGAAGATAACGACAATTTAGATAACTTAAATAGCGACCAAGCACCTCATGAAACAATTACCCGAATTACGGGGATGTATAAAGAGTGGTTTTTAGATTATGCCTCTTATGTTATTTTAGAGCGCGCCGTACCAGCTATTGAAGACGGTTTTAAACCCGTACAGCGTCGTATTATGCATTCTATGAAAGATTTAGATGATGGGCGTTATAATAAGGTCGCTAATATTGTAGGGCACACTATGCAATATCATCCTCATGGCGATGCCAGTATTGCAGATGCAATGGTACAAATAGGTCAAAAAGACTTATTAATAGATACTCAAGGAAACTGGGGCAACATCCTTACAGGCGATCGTGCTGCTGCCTCTCGTTATATCGAGGCGCGTATTTCTAAATTTGGATTAGATGTGGTTTACAATCCAAAAATTACCGAGTGGCAAGCCTCTTATGATGGTCGCCGTAAAGAACCTGTAAACCTTCCTGTAATGTTTCCTTTATTGCTTGCGCAAGGCGGAGAAGGTATTGCGGTAGGATTATCTACTAAAATATTACCACATAATTTTATAGAACTCATAGAAGCTTCTATAAAACATTTGCAAGGGAAACGCTTTACTATTCTTCCAGATTTTCCAACAGCAGGAATCGCCGATTTTTCAAATTATAATGATGGATTGCGAGGCGGAAAAGTTCGCGTAAGAGCAAAAATAGCTCAGTTGGATAAAAATACGCTTGTAATAAGTGAAATCCCTTTTGGGACAACAACATCATCGCTTATCGATTCTATTTTAAAAGCAAACGATAAAGGGAAAATTAGAGTAAAAAAAATAGAAGATAATACCGCGGCGAATGTCGAGATATTAATTCACTTGCCTTCTGGGTTATCTCCCGATAAATCTATAGATGCTTTATATGCTTTTACCAATTGTGAAAGTTCTATATCGCCACTTGGCTGTGTTATAGAAGATAACAAGCCCCTTTTTATTGGCGTTTCTGAAATGTTGCGTCGCTCTACAGATAATACCGTTCAGCTTTTAAAACAAGAATTAGAAATTAGATTAGGAGAGTTTGAAGAGCAATGGCATTTTGCGAGTTTAGAACGTATTTTTATTGAAAATAGAATTTATCGAGATATCGAAGAGGAAGAAACTTGGGATGGTGTTATTCAGGCTATCGATAAAGGTTTAAAACCTCATATTAAACATTTAAAACGAGCGATAACTGTAGACGATATAACCCGTTTAACAGAAATTAGAATTAAGCGCATCTCAAAATTTGATATCGATAAAGCACAACAAAAAATAGAAACTTTAGAAGCTCAAATTGCTGAGGTAAAACACCATTTAGCAAATCTTATCGATTATGCGATTGCCTACTTTAAGCGATTAAAAAAAGACTATGGAGAGGGCCGAGAACGTAAAACGGAGATTCGAACGTTTAATGATGTCGATGCCACCAAAGTCGTGATTAGAAATACAAAACTTTATGTAAATAGGGAAGAAGGTTTCATAGGAACTTCATTACGTCGAGATGAATATGTTGCCGATTGTAGTGATATAGACGATATTATTGCTTTTACCAAAAATGGTAAAATGATGATTACTAAAGTAGATGCTAAAACATTTATAGGGAAAGATATTATTCATGTTGCCGTTTTTAAGAAAAAAGATAAGCGTACCATTTATAATGTAATTTATAGAGATGGAAGTAAAGGCCCATCATATATAAAGCGTTTTGCGGTTACGGCAATCACTCGAGATAAAGAATACGATTTAACCAATGGTAATAAAAGCTCTAAACTATGGTATTTTTCTGCGAATCCTAACGGAGAAGCAGAAGTGATCTCTATTTTTTTAAGACAAGTGGGAAGCATTAAAAAATTAAAATGGGATATTGATTTTGCCGATATTTTAATTAAAGGTCGTGCCTCTAAAGGAAATCTAGTGACCAAATACCCCATTAAAAAAATTGAGCTTAAAGAAAAAGGCGTCTCTACTCTAAAACCACGTAGAATTTGGTTTGATGAGACGGTACAACGCCTAAATGTAGATGGCAGAGGAGAGTTGGTTGGTGAGTTTAGTGGAGAAGATCGCATTTTAGTGATTAATCAAAAAGGAATTGTTAAAACCATAACACCAGAGGTTACCATGCATTTTGATAGTGATATGATTGTTATGGAAAAATGGAATCCTAAAAAACCAATTTCTGCTATTTATTTTGACGGGGAAAAGGAAAAGTATTATGTAAAACGTTTTTTTGTTGAAAATGAAGGAAAAGAAGAATCGTTTATTTCTGAACACGAAAAATCGCAATTAGAAATTGTTTCTACAGATTGGAAACCTGTTGCAGAAATTGTTTTTGCTAAAGAAAGAGGGAAAGATCGAAAAGAGAATCAAGAAATTAATATCGAGGAATTTATAACTGTTAAAGGGATAAAAGCATTGGGAAACCAGCTTACCTCTTTTAAAGTGAATGCGGTAAATTTATTAGACCCTATTCCTTATGAAGCAATAGAAGAAGTTGTTGAAACAGAACCAGAAATTAAGGGTGAGGAAAACTCAAGATCGGATAAGGAAAACGAAAAAAATGATGACAATACTCCTAAAGATTTAGACGATGAAGGACAAATTACGTTGTTTTAAATTTAAGCAAAAGGTGGTTTTGAATTAACTTTTGCTTTGTACCTCTTCAGTTTCGTATCCAAAAAGACTTTTTTCCATAATTAATTTTGAAACACCTTCTGGCAGCATTTTTTGCCATCCTTTATCATTTGAAGCAATCATTTTTAATACTTTTCTAGAGAAAACATTTAAATTTTCTTCTTCATAATTATCGATATCTACAACCTTGCCATTATACTTGAAGAATTTGTACAATTCTTTCATTCTAGGATGTACTTTTAAGCTGTTACTGTTTATAATTTTACTATTCTCGTTCTCCATAGGGTAGAGATAAACACGTAAATCTTTAAAAAATAGTTTTCCAAAAGCTTCGAGTATACCACCACTTAGATGACGATAATATTTTTCATCAAATATGTCTATAAGATTATTAACCCCCATTGCTAATCCCATCCTAGCCTTAGAATATAATGAGAAGTATTCAACGAGTCTGTAATATTCTTGGAAATTAGAAATTAAAACCGTTTGCCCTAAAGAGCAAAGTAAGCGTGCACGATCCATGAAATCTTGTTCGTCTATTTCTCCTTCCGCACGTAAATTAGACAATGTAATTTCAAAAACAACTTGTGTTTTTGCTTCGTCTACTTTACTTTCTTTTAAAAACATTTCATAAGACTTCTTATACATGTCCATATTCACCTTTGTTACTGGTCTAAAGCTACCACGTAGGGCTAATATATTTTTTTTGTATAAGACTCTTGCTGGCAATACATTATTTCCATCGGGAGCAAACATTATGGCATCTGTCATCCCATTTTTTACCAATTGCAAACTCATTAAACGATTATCGACGTCTTTAAAAATTGGGCCAGAAAAATTAATGGTATCAATTTCTAATTGGTCTTTATCTAAATGATCGTATAAGTATCGTAATAATTTTCTGGGTTCATTATATTTATAAAAAGCGCCGTAAACTAAATTTGTTCCAAGTTTCCCTAAAGTTTCTTGTTGAAGTCTAGCATCATTTTCTTTAAAGCGAATATGTAAAACAATTTCATTATATTCTTGGTCTGGATCGACTTGATATTTTATACCAACCCAACCGTGGCCTTTATATTTTTTTGCAAAATCTATAGTTGCCACAGTATTGGCATAGCTAAAAAACATTTTATGCGGATGTTTGTCTCTAGCGATACGCTCTTCGATAAGCTCTATTTCATAGTTTAGCATTTTACGTAATCGGGCTTCAGTGACATAACGCTTATCGTTTTCAATACCATAAATAGCATCACTAAAGTCTTTGTCGTAAGCAGACATTGCTTTTGCAATAGTTCCAGAACCACCGCCAGCTCTAAAAAAATGACGAACAGTTTCTTGACCTGCTCCAATTTCAGAAAAAGTCCCGTAAATATTTTCGTTTAAATTTATACGTAAAGCTTTGTCTTTTAAAGAAGGAATACTTGCAATATCTTTATCTCCTTTTAGCTTGATTTCCATAATAGAATTGGCATTTTTATACGATGCAAATGTATCAAATTAGTATAGTAAACAAAAAAAATAACTTATTTTTGTTAATAATATAACACTTTTGAAAATAACATTTTTAGGTACTGGGACTTCTCAAGGCATTCCAATAATTGGAAGTACTCACCCTGTGTGTCTAAGTAATAATTTAAAAGATAAGCGTCTTCGTAGCTCTGTTTTAGTACAATGGGATGATTTTACTTATGTTATAGATTGTGGTCCAGATTTTAGGCAACAAATGCTTCGTGCTCATTGCAATTATATCGATGGCGTTATTTTTACGCATGAGCATGCCGATCACACCTCGGGACTAGACGATATTCGTCCGTTTTTTTTTCGCCAAGGCAACATTCCTATTTATGCGCACCAAAGGGTTTTGGATCAATTAAGAATGCGTTTTGCATATATTTTTGAGCCTGAAGACAATAAATATGCAGGCGTGCTTAGTGTAAAAGAGCACCAAATTAGAAACGAAAAATTTACTTTAAAGAATATGGAAGTGCTTCCAGTTAGTGGGCTTCATGACAAATTACAAGTTTTTGGTTACCGGTTTAATAATTTCGCCTATTTAACCGATATGAAAACAATTAATGAGGCCGAGTTAATGAAATTACAGCACTTAGATGTTCTGGTCTTAAATGCATTAAGAGAAGAAGCGCATTTTTCTCATTTAAATTTGAGCGAAGCTCTAGAAATCGTTTCTAAATTGAAACCTAAAAAAACGTATTTAACTCACATTAGTCACTTATTAGGTTTTCATGATGAGGTAGAAAAAAAATTACCACCCAATGTGTTTTTGGCTTATGACGAATTGGTTTTAAACATTTAGTTATGTAAGTTGGTTACTAATGATTATAAATTTATATTGAACACGTTTAAACAAAAGATCTAAATACGATTATGAAGAATAAAATTTTTATGTACCTGTTTATATTTACATTACTAATTCTTTTATTTCAATTTGTAAACTCAAAGAATATTTATGACGATAGTAATGCTAAGGTAGCCAATACTAAAGAACAAATAGCACGTTATAAAGATTCTATGTCGCAATTAAAAGAGAAAAATTTTGAACTCTCTTTGTTTAGTTTAGAAAACAACGATGCCTCTATTACCTATCTAGAAAGAGAAGGTTTAGATTATAAAACAATGATTCCTTTAATTAATGATAAACTACACGACCTTAATGATTATAAAGGCGAAGAACATCCTTTAATACCTTATGCTTCCATGAATGGTGGCAAATTACTTATTAATACCGTGAAAATTTTGAATCACCAATGGATTATTGCCGATTATACCGATGGACAAATCTCTGGGGAGTTGCTAATTAAGTATGAATTTAATAATAAAAGCGAACTTAATTTTAAATTGTTAGAATCGTTTATATACCCTTTAAATTAATTGCGCTAACCAATTTTTAAATTCATGAAAATTTTGAGGTGCAACACCATGACCAACAGGAAATTCACTGTATTTATTTTTTATGTTTAGAGCAGAAAGAAATTTAGGAGATTGTCTTGCCCAATCTACAGGAATAACTTGATCGACACTGCCATGAGAACAATAAAAATTTAGGTATTTGTAGTGGTTTTCTGGTTTAATTTCGAATAAATTTTCGTTTACATAACCACTTAAAGCAATAACATTATTTATTTTTTCAGGGTAGGTAAGTGCTACAGCATAACATAGAATAGTGCCTTGGCTGAATCCTAAAAGTGTGATATTATCTTTATTAACTGGGTAGTTTTCTACAACTTCATCTATAAATTTACCAATTAAATCTCTAGATGCTTTGGCTTGTTCATCATCACTCCATTTGCCTTTTTCGGCATCAAAGTTAATAGCATACCATGCATTTCCATAAGGTTGCATTGGGTAAGGTGCTCTTGCAGAGATAATATATAATTCTTCAGGTAATTCATTAGCGAACGAGAACAAATCATTTTCATCACTACCATAACCATGAAATAATAACAGCAGTGGCGCATTTTCTTTTAAAGACGACTTACGAATAATGTGAAATAACGATAAATCTTTCATTAACTGCCTATGTTAGCAAATATTTTTTGATAAAATGGGCCTAAAATAGGGACTTCGCGTATGTTGCCATTTATAGCAGAAACTAGGCCATATATAAATAACATTCCTAAACCAATCCAAAAAGACATGGAAATTAACCAGCTATTAAATTGGCTAACAAAATACCCTAAAATCATGTAAGTTAAGCACAAGCCTAAGCCTTGTCTTATATGGAATGCGGCAAAGGGATTTTTTTTGTCGCTATTTATAATAAGCGCTATAACTGATCCAATAATAGTGAGGTAGGCAATAATTGCAGGTGTTTTACCTTCGCTTATGGTAGTATCATCCATAAATTTATAGTGTTTTAATATTATTAGCTATTATACCATAGGCTTTGCCTTTTAATTTTTGATCTAGAAATATACTATTGCTTGATTTTGATAAAATATGATCTTTGCTAAACGTATATTCTTTATCTGGATTAAAAAGAGACAATTCAGCTAATTCTCCTTCATTAATAGTTTTGTTTGTGGTTAGCCCAAAACGTTCCTTTCCTTTTGTGAGCAAACTAATTGTTTTTTTTGTTGTAAATAATGTATTTAAAGCACCAAAAGCACTTTCAAGACCAATAGTGCCATCTTTTGCGAGGTCGAATTCTACTTTTTTATCTTCAACAGTTATAGGGTTATGGTCGCTGGTTACAAAATCGATAGTCCCATCTTTAACGGCTTCAATTAAAACCTTAATATCGTTTTGAGTTCTTAAAGGCGGGTTTACCTTAAAGCGCGTGTCAAAACCAGTTAAGACTTCATCTGTAAAAAATAAATTGTGTATGGCAACACTGCAGGTTACATCTAATTTCTTTTGTTTTGCGTTTCTAATTAATTGCACACTTTCGGCAGTAGAAATCGTTGGGATATGCAATTTACCTTCGGTATACTCTAGTATAAATAAATCTCTAGCAACTTGTAAACTTTCAGCTAAATTAGGGTTGCCTTTTAAGCCTAAAGAAGTACTTGTTATATTTTCATTCATTACGCCCAATCCCGCTATTTTATGGTCTTGAGGAAAAGAGCAAACTAAGCCATTAAAGCTATTGGTATATTGTAAAGCTACTTTTAGAAGGTTGGGATTAGATATGGGTTTTTTATAGTCATAAAAAGCACTTGCGCCTGCGGTATGCATGTCAAATAATTCAGCTAAACCTATACCTTCGCTTTTGTTTGTTAAAGCGCCTATTGTAATGGCGTTAACAAAGGGTTTTCTGGTTTTTGTTTTTGTAAAAACAATAGCAGAATTGGTGTCTGTTATTGGCTGCGTATTGGGCTGTAAAGCGACAGTAGTAAATCCAGATTTAGCTGCAGTGCGCATGCCGTTTTCAATCGTTTCACGGTCTTCAAAACCAGGTTCTCCAAAACAGACACTACTATCAAACCAACCTTGTGATACATGGAGATTTTCTAATTTAACCAAATCATACTTATTAGGGTTTTTTATGGTTTTTGCAATTTTGGAAATCTTACCATTCTCAATTAAAATATCTTGAGTTGTATTATGAAAATTACTCTTAGAATCAATGATAACTGCAGATTTTATAAGTACGTTCATTTTAAATATTTTAATATGAGCATTTCAATAATTAATAATAGCAGCGCAAAAATAACAAACCATTTCCATATCGCATGAATTGCATTATCATTTTTTAGAGTTTCAAATAATTGACTTACAGAACTATTAATGCTTACCTTTTTATCATAAGTAGACAAGTCTAAGTAATTTAAAGAACTTTCATCTCGGTTATAATTATAGCTAACATTCTCTATAATTTTAGATTTATTTTTAATATGATATATGCCCGCCATTATAGGCGTTTCATTAGTGGTAATGCTTACTTTATTGTTGTAATAATTTTGTTGGGGGATAATATTCTGCGCCTCTTTTTCTAGCGTAATTATTTCATCTTGTTGCAGTTTTGTAACGACATCGTAAGTATTAGAATTTCCTATGGTGCAATATAAATTGGCATTATTTAAACTTTGTTTTGCGATATTTATAAAAGTGGGCACTATAAGATTTATATCTGTAAAATTACTATTACCATCATTCAAGGCTGCAGTAAACACAAAGACATTATTTTTTTGAGAGAGAAAAGGTTTTCCATCTTCAAATTTTAGTAATGCAGAATTAGAGGCTAAATTTTGGTTGAAGTAAGACTTTATTTTTGGGTATTGAAAATTGTTAATTTGTTTTTCAAAAACACCATCACTGTATATAGGGTGAGAATAATTTATAGTTGTTAATTGTTTTACTGTTTTATTAAGTGTTTTAAACGGTGGGAAACCAAAGCGATTTAAAAAGCTGTTGTATGCTTGTATATCGCCTTTAGTATTTGGAATAACAATGACAACACCTCCATTTTTGGTGAAAGCAGTTAAGGCAGTAATTAGTGCGTTGGGAATGGTTTCTAGCTCATTTAATACAATTAAATTTTGTTTATCAATACCATTATAATCTAGAGTATTGCTTTTAAAAACAGTATAATTATAAGCATTTGTAGTGTAAATGCGTTTTAAAAAAGAGTCGTTTGCTTCATTAATCACTAAAATATTTGTTTTCGCAGCTTCATTAATATTAAAAAAGAAACGATTATCAAACTGTAAGCTTGTATCTTCAATGGTTATTTTGCCATTAACAATAGTTTTGGAGGGAATCGTAAAAATGGCTTTGTTTTTATTAGAAGATACGGCAGTTTTCGAAACCAAATTACCGTCATTGTAATAGGCAACCGGTATGTTTTCTATGTTTTCATTAGAATTGATACCCACAGTTAATTCAAAATTACTAGAGTTTTGCTTAGAAATATAAAGGGTGTCTATTGAGATGTTATTCGTTTTAATAGGTTTTAACTGTACTAAATTAATATTGAACAACGAATCGTTTACGATCTCGAAATTTTCTTTTTTCTGCTGAAAATCACTAACCATTACAATATTTTTAATGGTTGATGGGGTTTTGCTAAATAACTTCTTACTCTTTAATAATGCGGCCTTATACGTTAATTGATTTGGTGAAAAATCTAACTGCAATAAATCGTTGGCAATTGTTTTAATTGAAGTATTTCTATAAATATCATTATTCGTAAGTAGCGATACCTTTTCTGTTTCTGGCACCGCTTCTATTAATTCTTGTATGGCACGTTTTAATAGAACACCTTTATCTCCTTTGGCTTGCATGCTAAAAGAGTTATCAAGATAAATAACGGTTTCCGTTTTGGTATTTAACGATTTTTTTTTGGAAAAAAAGGGTTGGGCAAAAGCTAAAATAATAGCCGCAAGAATACCCAGCCTAGTAAATAGTGTGAGCCATTTTTTTATTTGAGAACTTTTTCTCGTTTGTAAAGTCACTTCTTTAAGAAAAGCCACATTAGTAAAGCTTTCTTTTTTAAATTTACGAAGCTGAAAAAGATGAACAATAATAGGGATTAGCAGTAAGAATAAGGCGTAAAGAAGTTCTGGGTGTTTAAACTGCATCTGTGTTTTTGATTAACCAAATATAGAAAATGCAATTGAAAAAAATAAGAGGATACTAAAATTTATGAAATCTTTAATGTCTTTGATAACTGCTATAATAAAAATTAAATGCTTTAACCACCAAAACGATTGAGCGCCCACTGCGCATGTTTCATCAGTTGGTTAAGTAGATAAGTTACCTACATAGTACTTATTGGATGTCATCATTTTAGAGGGCAGTGGATTTAAGCCTATTAGCGGTTCTTTATTTACTGGCACAGAATCATTCAACAAAAGAAAAAATAGTCGACCATTTGCTCTTTGCGATGGGCTTTTAGGTAATGACGAATAGTGTCTTGCTCTTTTTGGTTGGCAACAGTAATAATGCTTTGTGTGTTATTTATGGTTTCAAGATAAGTAAATGGTTTTAGCAATTTATTGTAAATGTGTTTTCCAATTTTTTTAGGATTGTCACAAATCCATTCAAACGAAATTGTATTGGCAATCAGAAGTTTTGCTAAGGTTTTCCCTTTTTTTCCAGCACCCCAGATAACAATTTTTTTTTCAGGGTTGTAGTGGAGTTTTAAGAAATAGTGTACTTTTAATTCTAAAAAACTATTCTCGGCATAATGGCTATCGGTTCTTGAAGCGCGAGTATAATAATCTCTCCAGTAATGTAGTATTTTGTCACAAGGAATAACTTTAAATTGATGCTCGCAAAATCGAAAAGTCAAATCGTAATCCTCAGGATACCGATTGGGATTAAATGCATCACAAGCAATTAAATCGTCTTTATGAATCATCCAACAAGGCGATGGGATTACACATTCCTTATAGATTTCAGAATAATTAGTTCCTTTTATGGTTAAACAATTTAACCATTCTTCATATTTTTTATAACCCTCGCTAATCCCTTCAGCAGAAAAATAACGTACGAGTCCTGTGGCAATATGTTTTTTTCCAAAGCGCAAAAGATTTTTAGCTAAAATGTTAAGCTTGTCTTTGTGCATAATATCATCGCTGTCCATTCGGGTAATAAGCTTGCCTTTACTATGACTAAGTGCTAATCTTAAGGCGCTAATAATCCCAGGAGTTTTATTTTTTAGTAGTGTAATTCGTTCTTCTTTTTGGGCATATTCATAGACCAACTCGTAACTTTTATCTGTAGAAAAATCGTCTACTATAATTAGTTCCCAATTAGTGTGGGTTTGGTTAAAAATAGAGCGCAAACATTCAGGTAAAAAAGAAAAAGTGTTTTTAAATGGAATAAGAATACTAACTAAAGTCTTTTGCATTAGTGCAATTTAACAAAAAGTTAATTGTATAAGCATCAAACAAAACCTATTTTTGTTCGCAGTCCTTTTTAAAATAACTTTGAGGTGTTATTTATATTTTAGACTACTAAACTTTAAACCAAAACCCATGAGAAAACAAGTATTAGCCCTAGCGATTATTAGTCTGCTTTTAGTTGGCTGTAATTCAGTTAAAAAAGCAAGTACCGACTTAGCAATTAGTAATCCCATAGTAACAGCTATAGATTTAACCCAGGTTAGTAATGATAAAGTTCCAGTGCTTATTAACCCAGGTCGATTTACAGCAGAAAAAGTAACCTACAGATTGCCTAGAGTAGTTCAAGGCACTTATTCCATAAGTGATTTTGGTAAGTATGTAAACGATTTTAAAGCCTTTGATTACAAGGGAAATGAAATGCCTGTTAATAAGCTTGATGCAAATTCATGGTCCATTAATAATGCCAAGAACTTAGATAAGATCGAATATCATGTAAATGACACCTTTGATGAAGAAACAACAGGTGGAATTGGTCACGATACGCCTTTTTCCCCTTCGGGAACTAATATAGAGCCTACCAATTAT
Organism: uncultured Flavobacteriaceae bacterium; assembly: GCA_937937185.1. Lineage (GTDB taxonomy): Bacteria > Bacteroidota > Bacteroidia > Flavobacteriales > Flavobacteriaceae > JAHDGB01. The sequence continues at coordinate 1,984 of CALDCO010000317.1, read as the reverse complement.
GTTTTAAACCTTCATGGTTTCATTGGTTATTTTGACAGCTTAAAAAAGGGACAATATAAATTAGATGTTAAAGCGCCTACAAGTTTTGTGAGAGCTTCTGCATTGCAAGAAATAAATAAAAAAACGAGCAAAGATGGAAAATCGATAACCTCAAGTTATTTTGCTCCTCGTTATTTTGATATTACAGATAACCCTATGTTTTATGGTGAACTAGATGTGGAAGAATTTCAAGTTGAAGATATTAAAATAGTATTAAGTGTATATTCTCCTAATAAAACACATTCTGCGGCTAAATTAAAGACGGTTGTCGAAAAAATGATGAAGGCTCAAAAAACATTTTTAGGCGATATAAATACGACGCCACGTTATGATATCTATTTGTATTTAGCAGGGCAAAATGAAGGCGCTCCTAAAGGGTTTGGTGCTTTAGAACATCATACATCAACAGTGGTTGTTTTGCCCGAAGCCATGCCAGACGAAGCCCTAGCTAAGGCGATGATCGATGTTGTTTCTCACGAGTTTTTCCATATCGTAACGCCGCTAAGCGTGCATTCTGAAGACATTCATTATTTTGATTATCACCAACCCACTTTTTCAAAACACTTATGGATGTACGAAGGCGTAACAGAATATTTTGCCACCTTATTTCAGGTAAACCAAGGCTTGGTGGAAGACGAAGATTTTTACACAAAAGTTTTAAGTAAAATTAAAGCCTCAGCTAATTTGAATGATGCGATGAGTTTTACGAAAATGAGCGAAAACGTATTAGAAGAACCTTACGCTTCTCAGTACTTAAATGTTTACAGTAAAGGTGCTTTAATAGGCATGTGTATAGACATACTGCTTAGAGAAGCGAGTAACGGACAGCGTGGTATTTTGTCCTTAATGAAAGAACTTTCCAATAAATATGGAAAAAATAAACCGTTTGAAGACGATAAAATTATCGATGAGATTACTGCAATGACTTACCCTTCTATTGGAGCGTTTATACAAAAACATGTGGTTGGAAACACACCTATTGATTACGGCTCCTTTTTTAAACGAGCAGGTTTAGAAATGGCTGAAGAAAAAGTAAAAACGAATTACATCCAAAATAACGGCGCATTTATTTTCTTACCTAATCAAGTTACAGGAGAAATTGCATTTTCAGATGCAGTATCGGCAAACAGCTTTTGGAATGAAAACGGTGTAAAACCTGGAGATGTTATTAAAACAATAGATGGTGAAAATTTAACTTTAGCGAATGCTCAAGAAGTATTAACTAAAGTTTTTATGTGGCAACCAGGACAGGATGTCGATGTGCACTTAAACCGAAATGGAGAAGAAGTGATCGTGAAAACAAAATTAACACAATCGTTTACCACAGGCGAAAATTTAAGAGAAATTGAAAATGCTACCGCAGCTCAAAAAGAACTTCGAAATGCTTGGATGAAGGGTTAATAATTAGCAGAGAGCTACTTGTTCTTATGTGAAAAAGTTTAAAATTGGAAATGCTAGTTAGATAGCTGAAATATAATCAAAGCTGAGACAAAAGATATGACTATTAAAACAAAATTGAATTCTAAAAATCCATTTTTAACACTAATAATGGTGTTACTTTTTTTAACAACTACTTCTGAGTTAATTGCCCAGGAAAGAAAGGATGAATTAAAAGATTTCAAGATTATCATTGAGAAAACAGACCAGGGAATAAAAATGAAAAGTACAGAAGGAAGTGCTTGGAGTGATTTGTCGTTTAACCTTAAAAATTATCAACCTCAAGCTTTAGACGAATATGGAATGGCTGAATTGGATAACCCATCAAAAAACAAAGACAAAAACATTGCAGATTATTTATTTAAAATAACTAAAACGAAAAACGGAATTGAACTTGAAGGAATTGTGGGAACAGTTTGGACAGAATTAAAATTTTCTCTTCCTAAAAATAAAAAGCAGGCAATTAATCAATTTGGAATGACAAGTTTGAACTAAAAATTATAGACAA
>CALDCO010000316.1 GCA_937937185.1 uncultured Flavobacteriaceae bacterium | reverse complement strand
CGGGACACAGCAATGAACTATAGCAACATGCTTAGCACCAGGCTATCGAGTTATTAGTTCATAATTTGTACTTCTTCCTCCGGATTCTTCCTGTTTTAAAATGCCTTTTGATATTAAATCTTTGATGTCTCTAAGCGCTGTATCTGAAGAACACTTCGCGATTTTTGCCCATTTTGATGTCTTTAATTTACCGTCAAATCCATCTAGAAGTTTATTTAGCATTTTTCTTTGTCTACTGTTTAAATCTGTCTCTTTGTGGAGTTCCCAAAAATTAGATTTATATAAAACTTTTTGAAACGTTGTTTCTGTCAATTGAAGTGAACTGTATAAACAATTTAAAAACCACTCTAACCATTCTGTAATATCTCCAGAGCTGTGTTGGACTTTTTGTAAGACCGAATAATATGTTTTCTTCTCTGCTAAAATTTGATTTGACAAACTGTAAAATCTCAAAGAACTATCCTCGGATTTGGCTAGAAAAAAATCAGTCAATGCTCTTGCTATTCGTCCATTTCCATCATCAAAGGGGTGTATTATTATAAACCAAAAATGTGCTATCGCAGATTTAACCACGAGATCTATATCATTCTCGTTATTTATCCAATCAATTAAAATATTCATTTCAGTTTGAACTTCGTTGTGATGTGGCGCTTCAAAATGAACTTTTTCTTTTCCCATTGAACCAGAAACAACCTGCATTTTATCAGTTCTATAACATCCCGTATCTATTTTATACATTCCACTATATCCATTAGGAAATAAGGAAGCATGCCAGCCAAATAGTCGCTCATTTGTTAAGTCTTTATCATAATTTTTTGTAGCATCTAACATCATTTCCACAACACCTTCAACATCTCGGCTTACGTGAATGATTCCCGAAGTTTCTATTCCAAGTTTTTGAGCAATAGAAGACCTAACTTGTTCATAATTTAGAAATTCACCTTCAATTTCGGAAGATTTTAAGACGTCTAAAATTAAAGTTGATAGGTATGTTTCTTCTTTAAGCGTAAATCCGATATTACTCATTTGTCCAAATATTTTGCCTTGAAGATGTCTAACCTTTCCTAAAATACTTCCAATTCGTTTTTCATTCCAAGTAAAATTTGGCCATTGATTATATTGATAAATGTATTTAGGCATTTGCGACGAATATAAATTTATTTACCGCAAATATAATGAGAATAAAAGATTTATTTACCGCATTTAGATTTTTTTTGCTTGGAGCTAATGGTCTAGGCTATGAGTAGTTGCGTGGTTTAGCGTTTGCTTTACAAGTATACACCAAGTCTGAAATTCCGCAGGAATTTAAGAAGTAGATGAGAATAAGCAATTACTTAAGGCTATTGTTAGCAACTGGCATTAGTTTAATAATTCATTTAGCTTTTCGTTCAATCTCTCCCCACGTAAATTCCGTCCAACTATTATTCCTTTTGGGTCAATCAAAAAATTATCTGGAATTCCATTAATGCCATAAATTAAAGAAGCTGAATTATCTCTCCCTTTTAAATCACTAACTTGTAACCAAGGTAGTTTATCTTTTTCAATCGCGTTTAACCAACTTTCCTTTTTTGTGTCTTGTGACACAGCAAAAACCTCAAATCCTTTATGTTTGAATTTTTCATAAGTTTTAACCAAGTTTGGATTTTCTTTTCTACAAGGACCACAATTGGAAGACCAAAACTCTAATAAGACTAATTTGCCTTTTAAATCAGATAGCTTTTTTATTTTTCCATTCGTGTCTTCCATTTCAAAGTCAACATAATTTTCTCCGATATTTGGATTTTTATTCAACTTAATATATTTAACAATGCTCTTTCCGTATTCCGTATTCTTGTTTTTGGTCGAAAAATTATCAAATAGTTCTTTGGTTTTTTCTTTTCCCCAAGTAGTTGAATAAACCGATAAAATATACGCACTGTGAACACTATTTGGATTCATGCGAACAAACTCCATATCCTTTTTTAATCGTTCATCTCTTGGAAGTGATTGAGTTTCTTTATTTAAAATCTGACTTAAATTTTCTTCAGTAGAACCAGTTACAATTGCATTTCTAAAATCCGATTTAGTTGCATCAAAGGTCATAGGATTGTTCTCTAACCATAAGTAGCGGTAGTGTAAGTATCTTTTTGTTCTTAAAATCACTTGAAATGGTGATTTTGGTAATTTAGTATCAAATCGGAAAGAATTATTCTCAATCACTGCAGAATCAATTAATTCTTTTTTGTCGCTCAAATAAAGTGTTGTTCCGTTTTCTAAATTATTTGTCTTCCCAATTAAATAAAATTGCCCTTTTGTTTCTTCATTACAAGAGATAACTAATAAAGTTATTATTCCGAATAATATTCTTTTCATATGATGGTACTTTTGCTTGTTGCTATCGGTTAGTGTATGGTTTCGTTGCTGGAAGGACTAAGTTAGTAAAAAGTAGCGAACGTTTGGTTAGTGCGTAAGATTTTCCGGAGGAAAATCAACAGCAATGAACTATACATTTTGTTGTACAACGTATTTTCAGTTCTTACCCTTTTTTCTCAATTCAGCCATTTTAATCAAATAGGACTCAAGTTTTTCTCCATATTCTTTCATTCCGTTAGGTTGAAGAAAGAGTACCTTATTCATAAGTTCAGAACCACCAATTTTATCAATTCTTTCAAAATTTCGGTTTTCAGTTAGATTGTTTGGGATAGAGAACTGTGATAGATTTACAGATCCATGAATCGCGTTTGAGTAATAAATTTGGTTGTTATCTAATAATTTAAATCTAATTTCAGTTTTGAAATCTCCGAAATAAACTAAAGATTCAGTTTTTAAAATACCGTTGGGTTTAATGCTTTTAGTTAAGTAACTATTTCCACAGGTTGAGTATTGCCAATATTCAACAGGTTTCCATTCTCCATTTTTGTTTTTTGCTTCTTGAATTAAAAATAGATGCCAATCTTGGGTTGAGATAGAAATCGAATCAGAAGTTTTATTTATTACATAAACTGAGTATAAAGAATCATTAGTTTTTTCTAAAAATAAATTGACCCTATTATTGTCTTTGATTTGCCCATTTATTTTTTTTAAAAATTCAGAATTAGGGACAAAATCTTGATCAATTCGGTTATCGTTAATTTCCATTTCATTCATTTGAGCTTTTAACTCAAAAGTCAGAAGTATTGTAAAAACTCCAATTATGTATTTCAGATTACATTTTACCATATGTTGTACAACTATTGTGTAAACGTATTGCGTTTATATTCATTATGTCTCTAAGATAAAAATTAATTACAAAAATGACAATGGACTAGGAGTGTTATTAATATGTACATTAGAAACATGCGTGTAAATTTCAGTAGTTTTGCTGCTTCCATGTCCAAGCAGTACTTGAATGCTTCTTAGGTTCACGCCATGTTCATATAAATGGGTTGCGTAACTATGCCTTAGAGTATGTGGGGTCACATGTTTTCTTATTTTGCTATTTTTTACTGCTCGTTTTAATATATTCCTAATACTAGAAGCAGAATATGGAACACTCTCAGAATTGTTATTTTTAATATTTTTCCCTTCAATTAAATAATTTTTAGGTTTATAAACTCTATAATATCGCCTTAAATCAACTAATAACTCCTCAGGCAAAGGAACTAATCTGTCTTTTTTACCTTTAGATTGTTTTACTTTAATACAATTGCGTTTACTATCTATATCTTCAATTCTAAGGTTAATTAACTCTCCAATTCTTAAACCACATGCATAAATAATTTTTAAAATTGTTTTGTGTTTTAAATTTCTGGTATTTGCTAAAATTTGCTTCACTTCGATTAAGGATAAAACAGTAGGAATATATTTTGGTTTAAACGGACGGTCAATTTCAATATATTGTTTCTCTAAGCCTAAAATATGTTCCAGAAGAAACTTTATAGCATTAATAGCTTGGTTTTGGCTGCTAATGGAATATTTTTTTGAAATTAATTTCAACAAAAAAGGAGTTACACTATTCTCATAGTTATATTGATTTTGGTCACAAAAAAGAAGATAACTAGAAATAAAATTTAAATATGTTTTTTGCGTGCTAGGTGAATAGTTTTTTTGCTTGAGTTTTATCGCGGTTTTTTCAATAAGATTCATGTTATAAAAATACTTAAAATTGAGTTCAATTTCTATAAGTTTTAAAAATAATCGTATATTAACCGTTAGAAACTGATAATGGATAAAGTATTATAAATAAAGAGATATTGAAGAATAAAAAATGTAAAATATGTAAAAAAATAATACTCGGAAGAAGCGACAAAACATTTTGTTCTGTGAGGTGTAAAAACTATTATCACACTAATTTAAGGCGAGTAACAAATAAAGCTTCGATAAAAATAGACCGCATCCTTCACAGGAATCGATCGATATTACTTGAATTGATGGGGAAAAATAGCACTCAAAAAGAAGTCAATCGCTTGGAATTAGAGCAAAAGCGATTCAGATTTAAATACCACACGCATTCTCACACCAATAAAGCAGGTAAAACATACCATTGGGTTTATGATTTTGCATGGATGAGTTTCTCCAACGATATGGTTCTTATCGTGAGAAAAAAAGAATAATTCTTTTATCTGTAATTATAGCTACGTAGCTTTTGAAATCGCTGTAAATGTGAATTCGACACAAGAAAATTTACGTAAGTCCGATTGATTTTTGATATAAAATGGTATCAAAAACCTAATTTCGGTACATATTTTTGGAAGTTTCCCTCTGAGAAATCATGACCATTGACGTGTTTCATAACTCGCTGTATTTTAATTAATATAAATAAGACTACCATTTATAACTGAGTCGAACAGATAGTAGAATCGCTTTAATATAATTGTTGTCTATAATGCAAAAAAACCTTAGCAAAATTTAATCTCTCAGCTATATTTCCGACATTTGTATAAAGTTGAATTAAATGAAGCTAGATAAATATGAGCTAAAATCTGGAGAGAAACTTGAAGTATTTGAGTTTTACAGTATTGGTCCTAAAGGTAAAATTCCCAAAATAGTACAATACACTCCTACCAATTATAAAGACTTATATAATCTTGGCTTCGGAGATAAAAATATTGAGACTGGAAAAGTTGATGACAATATAATTTCTAATAATGGAGATAGTGAAAAGGTACTAGCTACAGTTGTTGCTACACTTTATGCGTTTATTGATTTACACAAAGAAGCTATGATATACGTGACTGGAAGTACTAAATCAAGAACTCGATTATATAGAATGGGAATCACAAAACATCTAGATGAGATAAAAGAGGATTTTGAAATTTATGGTGAATTAGAAAATGAATGGAAGGAATTTCAAAAAGGAGTAGACTATGAAGCTTTTATTGTTAAACTTAAAAAATCATAATTATGGGACTAAAAAATATTGATACAAAGAAAAAACCAGTTGTGTTAGTTGATAAGTCTCTTGACTTTTTCAACGATAAAGTCCTTTTCCCTGAAAAGCTACGAAAAGCTAATGAAATGTTGAAAAAAGTTGGGTTACCCAAACTGGATAAGAAAGTACTATAGACAGCACTGCATAAAAAACATAGGGCGGGTTATGATTGTTTAAAAGATTTAGGCTTATCTGCAAGGTCGCAAAACCGAAACGTATCGCTACCACCTGCCCTAGATTTCTTATACTGAACGTTATGCAATATGATTTTTTAATGGCCTACGAAAGTTTGACGTAAAATTTGAAGTGAAGCTGTCGCAGAATTTCAGGCATCGAACAAAAAATTTAGTCAAACTCTAGTAAGCCTCGCCTTTTTTGTTTCTTTTTAATGAAAAAAAAGAAAAGAGGACTGTTTTTTAGGAGGCTAAAGTCGAAAACGGAAGCACTATTTGCATCAAATTCCCACGCTAGATAAAATTTTATCATAAGCCTCAATTAGACGGTTTTTTCATGCTAAAACCTTAGATCGAACTCAGGTTATAAATAAAATAAGGCGTCTTAGATGTTATGGCATCGCATTTAATCTTAATGCGCTTCCAACCAATTCTTACCCGTATCTAGCTCAACATCTAATGGTACAGCAAGGTTAAAAGCATTTTCCATTTCGGTTTTAATAAGTGTTTTCATCGTTTCTAACTCAGGTTTATACACATCGAATACCAATTCATCGTGCACTTGTAACAACATTTTTGTTTTATAATTACCAGACTCTAATTTGTTGTAAATATTAATCATGGCAATTTTAATAATATCGGCAGCGCTACCTTGTATAGGGGCATTTACCGCATTGCGTTCAGCCGCGCCTCTAACCACAGCATTTCGGGAATTAATGTCTTTTAGATAACGACGACGCCCTAAAACGGTCTGTACATAACCGTTATCGCGAGCAAAATCGACTAGATCGCTCATGTATTTTTTTAGTTTGGGGTAAGTTTCATAATAAGTATCAATTAATTCTTTCGCCTCACTTCGCGATAAGTTAGTTTGGTTACTTAAGCCAAAGGCAGAAACCCCATATATAATTCCAAAGTTTACCGTTTTGGCATTACTTCGCTGTTCTCGTGTAACGTCTTTAATCGCTACATTAAAGACTTTTGCAGCCGTACTGGCATGAATGTCTTCACCATTTTTAAAGGCTTCAATCATGGTTTCTTCTTCACTTAAAGCGGCTATTATACGAAGTTCTATTTGAGAATAATCGGCAGCCAATAGAATATGGTTTTCATCTCTTGGAATAAATGCTTTTCTTACCTGTCGCCCTCGTTCGGTTCGAATAGGGATGTTTTGTAAATTAGGATTATTACTGCTTAAACGCCCTGTAGCAGCTACAGTTTGCATATAATCGGTATGAACGCGCTTTGTGCTTGCTTCAACTTGAGTTGGCAAGGCATCAACATAAGTACTTTTTAATTTTGCCAATCCGCGATACTCTAAAATATTTTGAATAATCTCATGGTCTTTAGCTAAATAACTCAGCACCTCTTCGGCAGTAGAGTACTGACCAGTTTTTGTTTTTTTTGGCTTGTCTACCAATTTTAGTTTTTCGAATAAAATAACGCCTAGTTGCTTGGGTGAGGCAATATTAAATTCTTCTCCTGCGGCTTCATAAATTTTAGTTTCCAGGGCTTTTATGTCTTGGTCAAGATCGGTAGAAAGCGATTTTAAAAAATGGCCGTCTAAATTAATACCTTCTAATTCCATAGCAGCCAAAACACGAAGTAAGGGCACTTCAATATCATCAAATAGCTTTTGTGTATTGGCTTCGCCTAATTCATTTTGAAAATGTTCTTTTAACTGAAATGTAATATCGGCATCTTCTACAGCATATTCAGTTTGCTTGTCTACAGGAACATCTCGCATAGAAAGCTGGTTTTTTCCTTTTTTCCCAATAAGTTCTGTTATCGATATGGGCGTGTAATTTAAATAGGTTTCGGCAAGCACATCCATATTATGACGCATATCGGGATTAATTAAATAATGCGCTAACATGGTATCAAATAGTTTGCCTTTTACTGCAATATTATATTTATGAAGAACTTTGATATCGTATTTTAGATTCTGTCCAATTTTTTCAATATGTTCTGCTTCAAAAAAGGGGCGTAATTGTTCAATAATGCCTTGCGCTTCATTTCTAGCTTCAGGAAATGGTAGGTAAAAGCCTTTGCCTGTTTCCCAAGAAAAAGCAATGCCAACAAGTTCTGCCGTTAATGGGTTTAAACCTGTTGTCTCGGTATCAAAACAAACGCTAGTTTGGTTGAGTAAATTTTTAATAAACAACTTAGTGGCCATTCCTGGCGCAATACTTTGGTAAAAGTGCGAGGTGCTCTCGGCAGTTTTACGCTCAAAAGTAGTCGCTGTTGTTATTTCTGCGGAATTGTTTTGATTACTAAGTGTTGTTGAAGTATCAAATAAAGAGAATTGTCCTGCTCCTGCCGCTGCCATTTCTTTAGCGGTAGTTTTTATTTCTTTTTTTGCTGAAGTAGTGTTGGTTTGAGTTATTGCCGTTTCTGTTGAAAATGTTTTAGTGAAATTATCAATTAAACGTCTAAATTCTAATTCTTGAAAAATTTCGGTAACCTTAGGGACGTCTGGTTGTTCTAATTCAAAGTCTTTAGCATTGAAAGTAACTGGAACGTCTAGCATAATCGTTGCTAATTTTTTTGAAAGCAAACCTAATTCGCCATTGGCTTCCACTTTCTCTTTCATTTTGCCTTTTAGCTCGTGGGTATTGGCCAAAAGGTTTTCCATAGACCCGTATTGCGCTAAAAATTTTTTCGCTGTTTTTTCGCCCACTCCCGGTAAGCCAGGGATATTATCGCTCGAATCCCCCATCATCCCTAAAAAATCAATCACTTGAAGCGGTTCTGTAACTTCAAACTTTTTTTGTACTTCAGGTATGCCCCAAGTTTCATAGCCGCCACCAAAAACGGGGCGGTACATAAAAATATTTTCACTAACCAATTGCGCAAAATCCTTATCTGGCGTCACCATAAAGGTTTGATAGCCTTCTTTTTCGGCTTGTTTGGCTAAAGTACCAATAACATCATCGGCTTCATAACCTTCTTTTACCATAATAGGGATGTGCATGGCTTTTAAAATGTCTTGAATAATGGGTACGGCCACTTTTATAGCTTCAGGTGTTTCGTCTCTATTCGCTTTATATTCAGCATACATTTCAACGCGATCGCTGCTTCCCCCTTTATCAAAACAAACCGCCAAATGGTCTGGTCGCTCTCGTTTTATAACATCTAAAAGCGAATTCATAAACCCCATAATGGCCGAGGTATCTAGGCCTTTAGAATTAATTCTAGGATTTTTTATAAAGGCATAATAGCCACGAAAAATTAATGCAAAAGCATCAACTAAAAAGACACGTTTATTATTAGACATTTTTAAGTATTAAGAATTGAAATTAAGGTCAGTTAAAACACAATTGAAAACCATTAAATGGTTCAATTTGCAAAGTACAATATCTTTAAAAACAAAATAAGTTTCCCTATAAAAAAGTTATTAAAAGTCTTTAGGAGTGCGTAATTAAAAAGGTGTCTTCTAGCTTAAAATAATTTATTTCAGGATCTCACTCGTTTTCGATATTATGCGATGCTGATAGACATCAGCATGACAAAGTTCGTGAAGAATTTCTTTAATGAAAAAACACTTAGTTTTTAAATGTGCTTGCCTTGAATAAAGCTCGTTAACAAAACTAAACCGCTTTTAATACAAAACCAGATTTTATATTTTCATTCTTTCCATTTTGATATTTCATATAAGTAAAACCTTCATGAATGCAATAAGATCCTACTTCTCCTGCTTTATTTATAGCAATATAGGCGATTTGAAAATCTTTATGGCGCTCGTTTTTAGTAACAATTCGTCTTATCGCTTCTTCGCAGGCGGCTTGTGGCGACTTTCCATTACGCATCAATTCTACAATTAAAAAACTACCTACCGTTTTCATGACTTCTTCGCCCATTCCAGTGGCCACAGCGCCACCTATTTCATTGTCTAAAAATAAACCAGAACCTATTATAGGCGAATCGCCTATACGGCCTTTCATTTTGTATGATAAGCCAGAAGTGCTACAAGCGCCAGCAATGTCCCCATTTTTATCGATAGTAAGCATCCCAATAGTGTCATGATTTTCAATATTAATAATGGGTTTGTATTCTGGAGATTTTTTCCACGTTTCCCAATCTCGTTTTGAGGCTTCTGTGAGTAAGTTTTCTTTTTTAAACCCTTGTTGGTAACCAAAAGCTTCGGCGCCTTCTCCTGCAAGCATCACATGCGGGGTTTCCTCCATAACTTTTCGTGCTAAAGCAGCAACATTTGTAATGGTATTAACACAAACTACTGCGCCACAATCGCCTTTGGGGTTCATGACACAGGCATCTAAAGTCACATTCCCCTCTCGGTCTGG
>CALDCO010000315.1 GCA_937937185.1 uncultured Flavobacteriaceae bacterium | reverse complement strand
ATTTCAAATGATTTGTGACTATCTATATTCGGTTCAACTATGGATAAACTATAATGTTCTTCCAACAAGGTTTCTACAACATGTACAGCAGGGGATTCTCTCAAATCATCAATATTTGGCTTAAAAGCCAAACCCATCGCTGCTATTATGGGTTTTTTTCCTTTATCTAATTCATATTGTAATGCCGTATTTTTAATTTTTTCAATAACCCACTCTGTCTTATAGTTGTTTATCTCTCTGGCTGCTCGAATAATTTTTGCCCGTTTAGGGAACTCACTAACAATAAACCAAGGATCTACCGCAATACAATGACCTCCCACTCCTGTCCCTGGCTGGAGAATATTAACTCTAGGATGCTTATTGGCTAGCCTTATGAGTTCCCAAACATTTATTCCTGCTTCATCACATATCATGGATAATTCATTTGCAAATGCTATTTGAACATCTCTCGAAGAATTTTCAACTAATTTGCACATTTCAGCAGTTCTGGAATTCGTTTTATGCAATTCTCCTTTAACAAAGTGTTTGTAAAAACGAACAGCCCTATCAGTAGAAGCTAGATCTATGCCTCCAATTGCTCGATCATTATGCTCTAATTCATGGATAACATTACCTGGCAAGACTCTTTCAGGACAATATGCCATAAAAATCTTTCCTTCAAGCTCTGGTCTTTCTGAAAAAATGACTTTTTCCATTTTCTCTGTAGTTCCAACTGGGCTCGTCGATTCTATTATTAATAAAGCCCCTTCTTTTAAAGTTGGTGAAATTGCTTTTATTGCAGATTCTACATAAGAGATATCTGGTTTGTTCTCTCCTTTAAAAGGAGTTGGCACAGCAATTAAATAGACATCTGCTTCAACTGGAGTTGTACTGGCTGTTAAATAGTTTTCTTTAACCACATGGTGTACCAAACCATCTAAATCTGGCTCTACGATATGTATTTCTCCCTTATTAATGGTATCTACAACACGCTGATGTATATCAACTCCTGTAACTTTAATATTCTTACTTGCTATTAGTGCTGCTGTTGGTAAGCCTATATAACCTAAACCTACCATTACTACGCTTGGTTTATTATTCATAAATCAATTTCAGACATGAATCTTACTATTTCGGTACAAGCGGTTCCATTTCCATATGGATTATGTAGTTTACTCATTTTGATATAAGATTCCTTATCGTTTAATAAATTATTTGTTTCTTTTACAATTTTATTTTTATCCGTCCCCACTAAAAAAACCGTGCCTGCATTAACCGCTTCAGGTCTTTCTGTGGTATCTCTCATAACTAGCACAGGCTTTCCTAAACTAGGTGCCTCTTCTTGAACTCCCCCGCTATCTGTAATTATTAAATACGACTTACTCATTAGCCACACAAAAGCTGGGTAAGATAAAGGAGTTATTAGTTTTACATTCTCTATCTCACCCAAAAGTTCAAAAACAGGTTTTTGAACTTTTGGATTTAAATGAACGGGGTAAATAATTTGAACATTTTTATTATCAATTGCTATTTGCTTTAAAGCATTACAAATATTTATAAATCCTTGACCATGATTTTCTCTTCTATGACCAGTTACAAGTATCAATTTTTTAGAATGATCTACTATAGTTTTTAAATGTCCAACTTCATTATCAGAATAGTCTAATGACATTACTTTTTTTGAACTAAAATGAAGTGCATCTATAACTGTATTTCCAGTGACTAGAATATTACTTTCAGAAACATTTTCGTTAACTAAATTTTCTTTTGATAGTGTTGTAGGCGCAAAATGATATTCAGACACACTTCCAGCTATACTCCTGTTTACTTCTTCTGGAAAAGGTGATTGTTTATTAAAAGTTCTTAAACCTGCCTCAACATGACATACTTTTGCTCCAGAATAAAAAGAGGCTATACTAGCAGCCATCGTAGTCGTTGTATCTCCATGGACATATACGTAATCTGGTTTATAATCTTCTAACACTGGTTTTAAGTTCGTAATTATATCAGCGGTTAATTTATATAAATTTTGATCAGGCTTCATGAGGTTTAAGTCATAGTCTGGAGATATTTCAAAAAAAGCTAATACCTGATCTAACATTTCCCTGTGTTGTGCCGTTATGCAAACCCTAGTTTCAAACTCATTGTTATGCTCATGAAATTTTTTAACTAACGGCGCCATTTTTATAGCCTCAGGCCTAGTCCCAAAAATAATCAGGTTTTTTTTCATTATTTAAATTAATATTTTACAAAAACACAAAACTAACTCTTTATTAGTTTTTAACAAATTGTTATTGAAACTTAAAATTTTGTAGTAAACAATATATATAAAACTAAAGTCTTGATGTAACTATTTCTTGAGGCAAAAATCCTTTTAAATCGTATACTATTGTATCTTTTTCAATTATTTTATCCCAGTTTAGAAGTCTAAATTCTTCATGAGCAACTGCTAAAATTATGACTGTATATTTTTTATCAATTTTTGAGACTAACTCTATGTTATATTCTTTTTTTACTTCTTTTACATCAGCAAAAGAATCATAAATATCAACAATCAAGCCATATTCTTTGAGCTCATTATACACATCTATTACTTTAGTATTTCTAATATCTGGGCAATTCTCTTTAAAAGTAATACCCAGTATTAAAATCTCAGCAGCTTTAATAGCTACATCTTTTTTAGCCATTAATTTCAAAACTTCAGTGGCGACATGTTCTCCCATACTATCATTCAAACGACGACCAGCAAGAATAATCTCAGGATGATAGCCAACTTCTTGAGCTTTATGAGCTAAATAGTATGGGTCTACACCTATACAATGTCCGCCTACCAATCCTGGTTTGAAAGGTAAGAAATTCCATTTAGTTGCTGCCGCTTCTAATACTGCTTGGGTATCTATCTCTAATTTATTAAAGATTTTAGCTAGCTCGTTTACAAATGCGATATTTATATCTCGCTGTGCATTTTCTATTACCTTAGCCGCTTCAGCAACTTTTATAGATGGTGCTAAATGTGTTCCGGCTTTAATTATTGAAGCATACAATTTGTTAACAATTTGTCCTATTTCTTCGGTAGAGCCCGAAGTCACTTTTTTTATTTTTGCTATTGTGTGTGTTTTATCTCCTGGATTTATACGTTCAGGGGAATAGCCACAAAAAAACTCTTTATTATATTCTAATTTACTAACTTTTTCTAAAATCGGTGCGCATTTTTCTTCTGTTACACCTGGATAAACAGTAGATTCATATATAACTATATCACCCTTTTTAAGGACTTTTCCTACTGATTCTGAGGCTTTAATTAGTGGGGTAAGAATTGGTCTTTTATGTTCATCAATAGGCGTAGGTACAGTAACTATATATATGTTACATTCTTTAAGCTCATTTATTTCGCCACTAATTGAAAGTCCTTTCATCTGATCATTTTTCAATGCAGCATTTAAATTTAAATCACTAATTTCTAATGTATTATCATATCCACTATTTAAGTCATCAATACGTCTTTGATTTGTATCAAACCCAACTACTTTGTATTTTTTTGCAAATTCTACCGCTAAAGGTAATCCCACATAACCAAGTCCTATTATTCCTATTTTTTTCATTATAAATCCTTGATTTTACTATGTAAACATCTTTTTAAACTCGCTCTCCAATATGAAGTGTTTATATTAAACGTTCTCTTAATTTTACTCTTATTTAAAACACTATAATTAGGTCTTGCGGCTGGTGTAGGATAACTTTCAGTAGGTATTGGATTTACTATTATATTTATGCTCATTAAATCAAAAATTGCCACAGCAAAATCATACCAACTTGCAACACCATCGTTACTATAATGGTACAGGCCAAAACTAGTTTTCTTTTCATTAATCAATTTCAAAATTACTTCAGCTAAATCTTTGGCATATGTTGGTGTTCCGATTTGATCATTTATCACTCCTAATTCCGGTCTTGAGTTAGCCAATTTTAACATTGTTTTTAAAAAGTTATTACCATATTCGGAGTACAACCATGAAGTTCTTATTATATAATAGTTTTTCAATTTAGAAATTATTACTTTTTCACCTTCTAATTTGGTTTTTCCATATACGGAAATTGGATTTGTATTATCTTCTTCTCTGTATGGATAATAGGATTTTCCATCAAAAACAAAATCTGTGGAAATATGAATTAAAGTGATATTGTATCTTTTACAACTTTCAACTAAATTTATAACCCCATCAACATTAATTTTATAAGCATTTTCTTGATCATTCTCTGCGTTATCAACAGCTGTGTAAGCAGCACAGTTTATACAATAATCAAATTTATGTAACTTAAAGTAAGTTTCGACTTCTTTTTTATTAGTAATATCTAAAATATCGGCATCAGCGTAATCAAACCATAAATCTTTAACCAGATCATTGTTAAGACTTTTAATACATTGACCTAGTTGACCTTTTGATCCTGTAACAAATACTTTACGCATTTAAAATAGCTCTTTTACAGTTGGCAAAATTTTATCTTTATCTGAAACAATATACTCTTTTGGATTTAAAATCCAATCTATATTTAATTGTTCATCATTAAAAATAATTCCTCCTTCTGAGTCTTTATTGTAACTATTGTCGCATTTATAATTGAAGACTGCTATATCACTAATTACAATAAAACCATGAGCAAATCCCCTAGGGATGAATAATTGTTTTTTATTTTCCGATGAAAGTTTTATCGAATAATGTTGCAAAAATGTTGGTGAATTTTGTCTAATATCTAATGCAACATCTAGAACTGTCCCTTGCGTAACGCGAACTAGTTTTGCTTGAGCATGCATCCCTTTTTGAAAATGCAAACCCCTTAATACTCCTTTTCTTGAGAACGATTCATTATCTTGAATGAAATTAACTTCGTGACCAACTAAATTATCGAATTTTTCTTTGTTATAACTTTCGAAAAAATAGCCTCTTTGATCTCCAAACACTATTGGATCAATTATAAAACAATCTTTTAAAATGGTATCTGTTCTTTTCATTATTAGTTTTTTTGCTCTACTAAACTAATTAAATGCTCACCATACCCACTTTTTAAAAGAGGAGTCGCCAAGTCTATTAATTGTTGTTTTGTTATAAATTTCATTCTATATGCGGTTTCTTCGATTGCCCCGATCTTAAGCCCCTGCCTTTCTTCAATAACCTGAACAAATTGAGAGGCTTGCATCAAAGAATTAAACGTTCCTGTATCTAACCAAGCGGTTCCTTTGTCTAAAATACTCACTTTTAGTTTTCCTTTTCTCAAATATTCCTTATTAACGTCGGTAATTTCTATTTCACCACGCTGACTTGGCTTAATGTTCTTCGCAATATTTACTACTGAGTTATCATAAAAATAAATTCCAGGAACCGCATAATTAGATTTGGGATGCTCTGGCTTTTCCTCAATTGAAAGGGCTTTACCTTCTTTATCAAAATTTACAACACCATAACGCTCAGGGTCAGTAACATGATAAGCATAAACAATACCACCTTCAGGATTATTATTAGATTGTAATAAATTTGATAAGCCTGTCCCATAAAATATATTATCCCCTAATATTAAAGCGACTTTATCATTTCCTATAAAATCTGCTCCAATTATGAAGGCTTCAGCTAAGCCATTAGGGTGTTCCTGTAGTGCATATTCAAATCGGCAACCAAGATGCGATCCATCGCCCAATAATTCCCGAAATAGGGGCAAGTGCGCCGGTGTAGAGATAATCAGAATTTCTTTAATTCCTGAACTCATTAAAGTAGATAACGGGTAATATATCATTGGCTTGTCGTAAATCGGCATTAATTGCTTACTTAAGACTTTAGTTAAAGGGTGTAATCTAGTTCCAGAACCTCCTGCCAATACAATGCCTTTCATCTAGTTTTTATATTTTTTTAAATACCATTCTATGGTTTTCTTTATTCCTGTTTCAAAATTTTCATCGGCTTTCCATCCTAGCTCTTTTTCAATTTTTGACGCATCAATAGCATATCTAAAATCATGACCTGGGCGGTCTTTAACAAATGTGATTTGCTTTTTATAAGACTGTTCGGCGGGTTTATTTTTATCTAAAATTGAACAAATGGTATCGACAATATATAAATTGTCTCTTTCGTTTCTTCCTCCTATATTGTAGGTCTCACCAGTTCTTCCATTTTTAAAGACTAATTCAATCCCTTTACAATGATCTAAGACATACAACCAGTCTCTAACATTTTTTCCATCACCATATATTGGAATGGGTTCTCCTGAAATTGCTTTTCGAATAATCGTAGGAATTAGTTTTTCATTATGTTGTTTGGGCCCATAATTATTAGAACAATTTGTAGTGACCACATTCATGCCATAGGTATGAAAATAACTTCTTACAATAAAGTCTGATGCTGCTTTAGAAGCACTATACGGACTGTTAGGCGCATATGGTGTTTGCTCTGTAAACAGCCCTGTTTCTCCTAAAGAACCATATACCTCATCAGTTGAGATATGATGAAACCTTGCTTTTTTATACTCTTCTTTAGCTTGGTTTGGGCCATTCATCCAAAAGTTTTTAGCAACATCTAATAAATTATAAGTCCCTGATATATTGGTTTCTATAAATTCTCCAGGATTCTTAATAGAATTGTCTACATGAGATTCAGCCGCAAAATGAATAACTCCTTTAAATTTATATTTATTAAAGAGTTTTTCAACTAATTCTCTATCACAAATATCTCCCTCAATAAAATAGTAATTTTCTTTTTCAGCTACCGAACGCAAATTAGTTTTATCAGCGGCATAAGTCAGTTTATCTAGATTTACAAATACAATTTTAGAGTTCTTCTCTAAAACATACTCGATAAAATTAGAGCCTATGAACCCAGCTCCTCCAGTAATTAAGATCGTGTTGTTTTTGTTATTTATAGTTTTTGGCAAAATTTATAATTTTTATTGATATAAATATAATGAATAGTCCTAAAAACGCTGAAATCGGAAAAACAATACTATATTTTTTTGTCAATTTATTAACTGGTTTACCGAGTTTTTGAAAACTAGAAATCACATCAAAAAACACATCGTCTTCCAACTTTTCTTCATCTAGTTTTTGAAGTTGATTTCTTAACTCAATCTGTTTATTTAAAAGCTCATATTCTTTTGTGTTAGATCTTTCTTTTGGTAAAGAGACTTCTCCACCGAATGAAATTGTAGATTTTTTTGAGCCTGCTTCAGCTTTTAACACATTTATATATACTCTCTGTAAAGAATCTACTTCTTGTATATTCGCTTTAATGGTTTCTTTTTGTAGGGAAATTAAAGAATCTCTTGTTTTTTTCTTATTCTCTGAATACTTATTACTAAACGACGAATTTAAGCCATCTTCTAATGAAAGAAATATGTTCTTACTATAGGACTCAGCCGTGATTAAAAATAATTCCCCCGAGTATATCGTTCGATTATTTATAAATTCTTTGAAAGTAAAATTTTTAGATTGGCTACTATCTAGTTTTTTTAGAAATTTTTCATATTCTAGAAGTCTATCATTTTCATTTTCGGGACCAATGGTAATATCAAATTTTTTAATCGATTTTACTTGTTCATCATTAATCGAAAAAACATTTTTCAGTGCTTCGTAGTCTTGGCTTCCAATGAGAGAATTAAAATACTCGATATTATTAATAAGCTGGTATTTTGAATCAAAATAAGGGCGTACCAACATACTTGAACTGTAAACTATTCGTTTCTTTCTTTCTAGTGCGTATCCTACTAAAAAAGCAATTAAAGCGATACTCGATATAAGTTTCCAATTTAGAACTAAAATTTTTATGGCATGAATTATTATCGAAAAAAAAGCCGTAATTATAGAGCCCACAAATTTAAATAGTCTATTAAACGCATTTCCTATTAAATTAAAAAAAACGATTAAATCTACTTCCTCATTAGTCTTGGAAGGTTTTAGTTTATTTAGATCACTCATTTACTATTTGGTTTGTTCTATTTATTTGTAATCAATTGCATGCTTATAAAAATTATTCAAAATATAGGTTATAAACAGAAAACATAACGCTAATAGTGGCAACATTATTTTAAATTTTTTATACCAAATATTTTCAATCAAACCTTTCTCCTTAAATGAAGATACTTTATCATAAATTGCATTATTTGTAACTAGCTCTTTTCTAACAAGATTTAATTCATTTAATAAGCCCATTTCTTTTTCTAAAAGCACATCCTCCTTAGTATCTGATTTATCCACCTTCATCCCAAATGCATCTTCTAAACTAGATGCTACTAAAGTCTTATTAGCTTCTATATCCAATACGTTTAAGTATTTTTGTTTCATACTTCTCACTTCACCTATGGCTTTTTCCAGCTTTTTTGCTTCTAATCCTAAGACACTGTCTCTTTCTTTTTTTGCAATTGTAGAAAAATCGTTTTGCATGGCCAATTCAATGGCTGTTTCGAGTTTTTTAAAAATATCGTATTTTTTTGCTCTTGCCCTAATTAAATAAATATCTGCACTATAGATATTACGATTCTCAATAAAATCTTCAAATTTAGCTTGAGACGCCCTTACACTGTCGAAGTCTTTAATAAACAAATTAAATTCTGTTAATTGATCATTTTTTGTTTCAGGACCTATTTCAATTTCAAACTCAACAATAGATTTCGCGTCTTCTTTACTTATTCTTAATTGTTTCGAAAACTCATCATAATCCTTTAATTCTATTAGGGAATTGTAATATTCAAGAGTATTTATTAATTCATATTTAGAATCAAAAAATGGTCTTACATACATGTCTGAATAGTATATTTTACTTTTAAAAGCATCAATCACAAAGCCTAAAACTAAAGCCGCTAATAAAATAATGGCAATGCGTTTAATATTTAAAAATAATGCTTTGGCTATGGCAATAAATACAGAATATATAGATTTAAATATAGATTTGAAGAATGCTAATAAACGTTGAAAGGCATTACCTATTAAATTAAAAAAAACAATTAAATCAACTTCTTCTGATTTGTTATTTTTTTGTGGTAAATCATTACTCATAATAATATTATAATTGTATTAATAAATTTATCTAAAAATTTGCTTTAAAATCGTTCTTGTTATTAAATAGGTGGGTTTGACTCCTGTTGTCCCTAAACCTCCAGAAGCTAAGGTACTCCCTGTTTCTAAAGGGTTATCACTCGCATAATAGGCGTACCTTACTTTCACATCGGGCTTAATACTTCCTCTTACTTTTGATGCCGCTTGGATCGCTTTTTGATAATGCGCCCCTTCCATTTCTAAACCAATGACATTCCATGTCGAATCATGAAAAAACTTTAAAATGTCTTTATTCTGTAATGAGGTTCCCAATACCGAAATCATTGTGCCTTCATAAACGGCGATGCCTTGTCCTTCTAGATCTTCTTTACTCAATTCATTTTTAAATGGGTAATTATCTGCAGTGCCTTCAAAAATATGGGCAGAAGGGATCATGATATCGCCTTTGCTGCCTTCTAAAATTCCTGCTTTACCCATTATTGAAATCGATTCCACATTGAGATGTGTGTTTTTAGTTCCGGTACTATATGGTTTTAACAATTCATCTATCGTTTCGTAAGCCTGCTCGCCAAAAGCGTAATCCATGACAAATATAACAGGTTCATCTTTATTTTTTTTAGTAGATTGAGTGATATTTAAATCGGTTTTGGTTAGGTCTAATTTAGAAGTATCGAAAATTTGAACATCAATATTAGTTCCTGAGTGATCTTGAATATAAATCATTCCTTGTTTTAATGCTTTACTATTTACTTTATCTCTAAGGTTTTCATTAGCATTATCACTTAACATCTCATAGATTTCAAAACTATCTTTTTTACCGACAAGATGCTTTAAAGCCACTGGCGAATATAATGTATTCATCACACTGTGCAAATTTGCACTAATAATATGAATTGGTCGTTCCAGTAAATCCTGTTTATAAAGTGTTTCCTTTATTTTATTTGCCCATCTTTCACCATGGATGTGATGCCCTAAACGTTCTCTTAAAACAGGACTGAAAGTAACGGTGCGTTTCTCATTGTTTATGGTCTCATTAATGGCTAATTTGCCAAGCCAATATATAATATTTAAAAAACGTTCTGGTTGGGTTTTAGTAGCAAAGCTCGAGTAAATATTTAGAATCTCATTAAAGGTCCTTCCCAGTATATTAGCGGCATGGGTTATTGCAACTTCTCTTTCTTTTTGTGTAAGCTTCGTTTTAGACAATACGACTTTTTCTAATTTAATCCAGTCTCTAGTCGTGCTTCCTTTATCATTAATAACAACACGATTACTAATCTTATGGGATTCTATAAACAAAAACGTTAAATGCGTTAAAATATCATAGATTTCCGATCGCCCTCGGGTAATCTCAATATTCATTTGTTCACTATCTATTCTGTAGCAATTACGTCTTCTTTTGCGAGGCATTATGACCTCGAAATGAGAATTACCATAACCTTCATCACTAGTTAAATTAATAAAACGGCATTCTTCCAAACCTTGCGGCAAACGATCAATAACATAAGAAAGCCCATTTAACTCTGTTTTTTCTTCTGCAATAGAACCATATATTTCTGGTCGTAATACTAATAATGAAGATCTAAGCGTTTCTCCAGAAATCCCCATAGGCTTGTAAAACCCACGGTTAAAGAGATGTCGCATTGTGATGTACATTCTTTCAATTGCACTTGAGCTTTCCTGCGCTCTGGTTCTTTCGTGGCTTTTAATTTTACTCATTTAACATTTTATCGAGCAAATATACTATTATTTGCTTAATACCGAATGATCTAAAATATTAGCAATGTTTCGATCATTAGAAAGACGAGGTATTTTATTTTGACCCCCTAGTTTTCCTATGGATTTCATGTAGTTTTGGAATCCATTTTTTTTAATTTTTGAAATTTTTAATGGCTGAAGTACTTTTCCTACTATTAAATCATAATAATAGCTATTTTGTTCCTGTAAGGACCTGTCTATTTTTTTTGCGAATGCCA
>CALDCO010000314.1 GCA_937937185.1 uncultured Flavobacteriaceae bacterium | reverse complement strand
GTTTTATAAGCTCCTTTTTTAGTGTAGACGCTTCCTATAATTGGTAGTATATCGCTTTGCAATTCTTTATTGTTTTTATCATAGCTTAAAGCATTATTTAAATAACGAATAGCTTTGGGATAATTTTCTTCTTCGTTATATAAAAGCGCCAGCTCTTTATTTGCTTGAATTAAACGATTAGTATTATTTAGGGTTTCCAGTACATTTAGCTTTTTTAAAGAAAAAACAATCGCTTTATTATTATTAATGGGCTTATAGCTTTTAATTAATTTATCATAGCTTTTAATTAGTTTATGATACTCTTCTCTATCTTCATATTCTTTAGTTGAAGTCAATGCATATTTAAGACCTAGAGCGTCATTTCCTTGCTCAATTTCTAAAATAGCCAGATCCATATTTACTTCGGCAACATGAATAGACTCATTTAAATGGCTATATGTTAGTTTAGAGGCTTTAAATGCCTTTGAGGCATTAATAAAATCTTTTTTATCATAATTAATTAAACCTTCTAAGTGTTTAATTTTTGCTAAACCTTTTTTGTAATTTAATGAAACAGCTAAGGTTTCACTTTCTTCAATATATTTTAACGCATTAACATAGTCCTGAGAATGATATAGTAAGTTTGCAATTTTTATTGAAGTATTAACTTTAGCAGTATCTTGGTGTTGTGAACCTAGATTTACAGATAAACCTTTTAATTGTTCTGCTTGAGTTTGAGAAAAACTAGAATAGGCAATTAGTAGTAAGATAAGTATAATAAGTCTTTTCATAAGGAATAGACAGCACTAATACATCAATTAAATCATAGATAGAATACTAATTAATGGGCATCATATTGTGCAAGGCTTTTAGGGTTAGGATTAATTATTTTTTAATAAAACATTTACATCTTAAAGATCTAAAAATGAACGGTATAAAACTAATTTTTGACGATAAAATGTATGTAATTTAGACGAAACACATTTTTTAACGGTTAAAAGCAAATATTATCGACAAAAAACAAATTTTGAGGAAGCGTTAGAAAGCAAAGCCATTTTAAGCTATTATTATAAATTAAAAAATAAAAAACATCAAATAGTCATTTAAAATTTTGATAGACATGTAATTAAAAATGCATGCTTTGTATTTTTATATTTTTATTTTAAAGTAAATAATAATGCTGTAAATTAGAGCATATAGCGATACTTTATTTGTAGAGTACTTTATGTTTACAATTATAGGGTTAATAAGACCTTATTGTGAATGAACAGTTATGGATGAATAATAAAGATTATATTTGCAAATTCAAAAATGTACATTTAATGAGTCTTCAGTTAACATTAACAGCGCAAGTAAAAAAAGCAGTAACATTAATTTATAATGAAAAAATAAAATCGGTAGAGTTTCAGGCGACTCGTAAGGAATTCGCTGGAGATATTACTGTTGTTGTTTTTCCTATGTTGCGTGTAGTAAAGGGTAATCCAATGCAAATAGGGGAGCAAATAGGCACTTATTTGGTTTCTAATGTTAATGAGGTAAAGGCATTTAACGTCGTTAAAGGGTTTTTAAATATTGAAATTAACGACAATTATTATCTTAGTTTTTTTAATGCCATAAAAAATAATGTTACTTATGGTTACAAAGAAATTACAGAAAACGATAAGGCTGTAATGGTAGAATATTCTTCACCTAATACGAATAAGCCGCTTCACCTTGGTCATATTAGAAATAATTTGTTAGGCTACTCTGTTGCCGAAATTATTAAGGCTTCGGGAAAGAAAGTGTACAAAACACAAATTATTAACGATCGAGGCATTCATATTTGTAAAAGCATGTTGGCCTGGAAACGTTTTGGAAATAGTGAAACACCTGAGTCTTCTTCTCTTAAAGGCGACAAATTGGTTGGTAATTATTATGTTAAATTCGATCAAGAATATAAAAAAGAGATTGCAGCCCTAATTAAACAAGGGAAAACAGAAGACGAAGCAAAGAAGCAAGCCCCTATTTTACTCGAAGCCCAAGACTTATTGCTTAAATGGGAAGATGGTGATAAAGATACTGTTGCACTATGGAAAAAAATGAACCAATGGGTATATGATGGTTTTGAATTGACTTATAAGAATTTGGGTGTCGATTTCGATAGCTTATATTATGAGAGTGAAACCTATTTGTTAGGTAAAGAATTTATCGCCGAAGGTCTTAAAAACGGGACTTTTTATAAAAAAGAAGATGGCTCGGTTTGGTGCGATTTAACCCCCGATGGTTTAGATGAGAAAATAGTACTACGGGCAGATGGTACAGCAGTTTACATGACGCAAGATATAGGAACTGCGATACAACGTGCAAAAGATTATCCAGATGTAGGAGGTATGGTTTACACTGTGGGTAATGAACAAGATTATCATTTCCAAGTCTTATTTTTAATTATTAAGAAACTGGGATTCGATTGGGCTAAAAATTTATTCCATTTAAGTTATGGAATGGTGGATTTGCCTAGTGGAAAAATGAAAAGTAGAGAAGGCACTGTTGTCGATGCAGACGAATTAATTACAGACATGACAAAAACGGCTGGTGAAATTTCTGAAGAATTAGGAAAATTGGAAGGTTACAATGACAATGAAAAACAAAAATTATATAAAACGATTGGTTTGGGGGCACTAAAATATTATATTTTAAAAGTCGACCCTAGAAAACGTATTTTGTTTGATCCCAAAGAATCGATCGATTTTCAAGGAAATACGGGGCCGTTTATACAATATACTTATGCCAGAATTCAATCTATATTAAGAAAAGCTGAGGTGGATACTAGTGTTACTTTTAGTGAGGTAGATATCGTTTTGCATGAAAAAGAAAAGGAACTACTAAAACAAATACAGTTATTTCCAGAAGTGATTGAAAATGCGGCAACGCATCATAGTCCTGCTTTGGTTGCTAATTATACTTACGATTTGGTAAAAGAATTTAATTCGTTTTATCAAAATGTTTCCATTTTAGGCGCCGATACCGAAATTAAAAAAACATTTAGGGTGCAGTTGTCCAAAACGGTTGCAAATACCATTAAAAACGCATTTTTATTATTAGGAATTATTGTTCCAGAGCGCATGTAGAACTAGGTATTATAAATAAAGTTTATAGGATCTGTTTTTAAGAAAAAATCCTGACATTATTTAGTGTCAGGATTTTTTTTGATAAATAATATATTTATTTATAATTAATCATCATGTTTAAGAGATATTTCTGCTACAGGAGTTTCTGAGGTCGTTTCAGTACTTCCGCCTTTAGGTTCAATAGTGATACTTAAACCTAAGGCATCTTTAGTGTATGGAATATTTTGTAAACGCCTATCTGCTTCGTTTAGAATCCCTAAACTCACCATTTTTCCTTGAATATCAGCCCATATTTGGTAACATTGTTCTTTTTGTAATGTTGGCAATGAGACCACATCTAGCATAGATGTTTGTTCTATGGGGTTTATATAAACCACCGTTTTTAAATTTTCAGCTCTACGATTTCCCTTTAAAACATATTTTTTAGTTTCAGGGTTATTTAATTGATCTAGTTGAGTTCTTAAGTAATCTAATGTTAAGTGGTTTTTAGAAATATCGGTTCTTAAATCAATTATTTCTTCAGCAATTACTTGGTTTTCAGATAATAATTGCTGGTTTTGTTGGTATAATTTATAAGAAGTTGCAGCAAAAAACAAAGTCGCAACACTCGCAGCAATGGCAAAACTAGCCCAAGCTCTTTTGCGTTTTGTTGCGCCTGTTGTTTGCATTGTAATAACTGGTTTATCATCTAATTTATTAAGAATATTAGTTAATAAATGCTCAGGAGCTTCTACTGCTTTAGCCAGAGAAACCAATTCCAAGTCACATTGCATTTTATCATACGCTAACTTCACTTTTGGATCGTTATCAATTAAATCCTCAACGATTTTAGTTTCAGAGGCTGATGTTTGTCCGATCAAATACTTTTCTAAAAGGGTACTTGCACTTTGGGAAGTGCCAAATTCATTATTCATCACATTTACTGTTATGGGTTGTAAATTTTCTTTAATTCTCGTAATCCAATTTTCAACCTAGATTTTACTGTCCCTAATGGGATTTCTAGTTCTTCACTTGCTTCCTGTTGGGTCATTCCTTCAAAAAACAAAGCGTTAATAACAATTTGATATTTATGTTCTAGAGTTCCTAAATGCTTTTTGATATCTAAAGTATCCTGATTTAAACTCTTGGTTGTCAACTTATATACGTTAGATTTTTCTATTTGGATTTCCTTTCCAGATTTATTATTTAGGGATCTTACTTTATCTATGGCAGTATTATATGCAATTCTATATAACCAAGTGAAAAGTTTTGCTTTTTCCGGATTATAAGATTTCGCATTTTTCCATACCTTAATATAGCTTTCTTGCAACACATCTTGCGCAAAATCATCATCAGATATTACTTTCTTGATCACTCCTAACAATGCTGCCGAGTAGTTATCATACAGTAATGACATCGCCTTTTTGTCACCTTCCTTAAGAAGCGAAACGATATTTTGTTCTGTGGTGCTAATCAAATTAGTTTTTTTGGTTATCAAATAGTTAGGCTAACTATTTAATGTGTTTAGATATTGTGTTAAAAAAAATATTTCACAAAAGATTAACTTCTGTTTCAATTGAAATAGCAAAGATACGATAAATAGTTTCTTGAATTAATTTAGCAAGCTTTAATATATCTTCCCCTTTGGCACCTCCGTAGTTTACCAAAACTAAAGCCTGCTTTTTATGAACCCCATAATTGTTAAATGTCTTTCCTTTAAACCCTACTTTTTCAATTAACCATCCGGCAGGAATTTTTACTTTTTCCTGCGAAACTTCATAATTAGGCATATCGGGGAATTTTTTTTCTAAGCTCTTAAATTGTGTCTTACTAATTATTGGGTTTTTAAAGAAACTACCACTATTACCAATCTCTTTCGGATTTGGTAATTTACTTTCTCGAATCTTAATAACCACATTGGCAATGTTTTGAATCGTTGGTTTATCAATTCCCATTAAATTAAGTTCTTCTTGAATTGAACCATAATTTGTTCTTAAGATATGATTCTTGGAAGAAAGCTTTAGGTTTACACTTGTAATAATGTATTTTCCTTTAGCTTCTTGTTTAAAAATAGAATTCCTATAACCAAAATTACAATCTTTATTACTAAAAGTTTCTAATGCTAAAGTTTCTAAGTTAATGGCCTCGCAAGACACAAAATGATCTTTCAATTCTACACCATAAGCACCAATATTTTGAATTGGGGAAGTGCCAACATTGCCAGGAATTAGAGATAAATTTTCCAGACCGCCGTAATCATATTGTAAACACCATAAAACAAAATCATGCCAGTTTTCACCAGCTTTAACTTTTACGGTTACGGTAGATGCCGTTTTAGAAACAATTTCTTTGCCTTTTAGATTAATATGAATAACCAGTGCTTTTACATCTTCGGTAAGCAAGATATTGCTTCCCCCTCCCAAAACAACTATTTTGGAATTTTTTTTAAGCTTTAATACGGCAATTAATTCATCAATGGTGTTAACCGAAACAAAACGTTTGGCCAATACATTAATACCGAAGGTGTTATAGCTTTCTAGCGATATGTCGTTTTCAATTAACACTATATTTATAGGTTTTCAATGCTTCTTTTATAATGTTTACAGCCTTAATTAAACGTTCTTTATTTAAGACGTAGGCAATGCGAATTTGGTTCAATCCAACATTTGGAGTAGAGTAAAACCCTGCGGCGGGAGCAACCATAACAGTTTCACCATTAACACTGAATGACTCTAAAAGCCATTGTGCAAAATGATCACTATTTTTTATGGGTAATTCTGCAATACAATAAAAAGCGCCTTTAGGAACGGCCACCTTAATACCTTCAATTTTTTTAAGCTCGCTCACTAAAGTATCTCGCCGTTCTACATATTCTTCTATAACATCATCAAAATAACTTTGAGGGGTATCTAAGGCAGCTTCGCTTGCTATTTGAGCAAAAGTGGGCGGGCTTAATCTTGCTTGAGCAAATTTTAATGCGGTTTGAATAACTTCATTGTTTTTAGATACAATACAACCAATTCTGGCACCGCACATGCTATATCGTTTTGAAACAGAATCGATAATTATGGCATGTTTTTCTATACTAGATTCTTGCATTATAGAATAATGTACCTCTCCATCATAGGCAAATTCACGATAGACCTCGTCTGCAATTAAAAATAAATCATGCTTTTTAACTAGTAATGCGAGTTTCTGTATTTCGGCTTTTGAGTATAAATATCCTGTAGGATTACTAGGGTTACATATTAAAATCGCTTTGGTTTTTGGTGTAATTAATTTTTCAAACGCTTCAATTGGAGGCAAAGCAAAATTGTCTTCAATTTTTGAAATCACAGGGACTACTTTTACATCTAATACTCTTGAAAAGCCGTTATAATTCGCATAAAAAGGTTCAGGAATAATCACTTCATCTTCACGATCCATAATACTGCCAAAGCTAAAGAGTAAAGCTTCACTTCCGCCAGTAGTTACAATAATGTCATTATGAGCGACATTAATATTTTTTTTTATGTAATAATTAGCTATTTTTTTGCGGTAAGCTTCAGAGCCTTCAGAACTGGTGTAAGACAACACCTCTATATTACAATTTTTAACAGCCTGTATGGCTTTTTTAGGCGTTTTAATATCGGGTTGACCTATGTTTAAATAATAGATAGATTTACCTTCTTTTTCGGCCTTCTTCGCGAAAGGAGCCAATTTACGAATTGGTGATTGTGGCATCAGTTCGCCTTTTGTTGAAATAGTTGGCATATAAGAAATATTAAAGTACAAAGTTGCAAAAAAATATCTAAATGCAGTACCAAAATAAGCGCTATTAATTTCATTTATTTGAGTTTAGGTTCTTAACTTTAAAAAATGTTCGTTATTTTAAAAAATAAAATGTCGATTAGGAGTTTTATTTTTACTCTATTTATAAGTTATAGCTGCTTTTCTCAGGGCGTATATCAAATAAAAAGTAGTAGTAAATCGAGTAAGATTAATTTTAAATTAATTAATAACCTTATTATAATTCCTGTAGAAGTTAACAATATAGAATTATTCTTTTTATTAGATACAGGGGTTAGACGACCTATTATCTTTAATTTCATAAAAAATTCAGATTCCTTAAAAGTTATAAATGCAGAAAAAATATTCCTAAAAGGACTTGGTAATGATGGATTAGTAGAAGCTTTAAAGTCCTCTCGAAATAAATTTAAAATTGGCGAGGCTGTAAACTATGATCAACTTTTTTATGCCATTTTTAATTCTTCAATAAACTTTATACCCAAGTTAGGTTTTCCTATTCACGGTATAATTGGGTACGATTTTTTTAAAGATTTTGTAGTTGAAATTAACTATACTAAGCGATTTATAAAGCTTACCAAGCACGAAAACTATAACTCAAAAGTCTGCAAAAAATGTGAGCTATTTAATATAGAATTTCATAATGATAAGCCCTATATAAATGCTCAAGCCATTATTGGAGGTAAAGAAATTCCGGTAAAACTATTAGTGGATTCGGGGAGTAGTGATTCTTTATGGCTTTTTGAAAATGATAGTATTGGTTTGAAAGTGGGAGCGCATTATTTTAAAGATTTTTTAGGATATGGATTAAGTGGTAGTGTTTACGGAAAACGTTCTAAAATAGATGCTTTTAAACTTAAGTCTTTTATTATTGAAAGCCCCAAAGTAGCCTTTCCAGACTCAACTATTGTCGCAAATTTCAAAAATATAAAGAATAGGAATGGGAGTTTGGGAGGAGAGCTATTAAAACGGTTTAATGTTATAGTTGATTACAAACAGGCAAAGCTAATTTTGAAAAAGAATAATCGATTTAATGATGCCTTTGAGTATAATAAAAGCGGAATGGAAATTGAACATGCCGGAATTAAATTAGTTACCGAGAAAGATTTAGATGGTGTTTCTAACGGTTATGGCAATACTACTAAGAGTAGTGCTATTCGTATTGATGCTATATATGCTCCTAAAACAAAATTAGTCGTTAAACCGATATTCAACATTGCCAATATTAGACCAAATTCTCCAGCAGAAAGAGCAGGTTTAAGAAAAGGCGATATTATTATTTCAGTTGGAGCTAACAATTTATCTAGTGCTAAAAGTTCCTTGCAAAATGTTATTGAAAAATTTCAAGGTCAAGACGGTAAAAAAATTAATATGGTTGTTGAACGCTATGGCCTAAAGATTAAAGTAGCTATAATTCTAGAGTCGCCATTTAACAACTAATGAATGGTTAATAAAAAAAGCCGAAATTTTAATTTCGGCTTTTAAAAATTATAGATTTTGTGAAACGACTATTGTTCCATCAAGCTTTTTTTGTTTTTTTCTAGTACACTTTTACTTTTTACAACTTCGCCTTTTATTTTTAAAGCAACGGTAGGGGTGTCCGCATTAGATAAAACAGTAATTGTTTTTCTTATAGGCATCACACGCTTAGTGTCATATTTTACCTCTATTTCGCCAGTCTCACCAGGCATAATTGGTGCTTCAGGTTTTTTAGGTACTGTACATCCACAACTGGAACTTACTCTAGAAACAATTAAAGGGGCTTCACCTGTATTAGTGAATTCAAAAGTTCTAATGCCATTTGCGCCTTTTTCTATTATTCCATAATCTATTGTGGTTTGTTTGAATTCGATTTTTGCTACTTTTTCTTGTGCGTTGATTGAAAAGCTCATCAAACCAATAAATAACAGTATTACAAATTTTTTCATCGTTTTCGTTTTTTTTTAATTATTGTAAACTTACTTACTTTTTTAGCGATCTGCAAAAATATTAGACGTAATGCATTTATAATAATTAGTATACTAGATTTAAAGATGCATTAATACAACTTATAATTTTACAGAAACAGAAATATAAGTATTTTTGTGAAATATATTTCAAAAACTATTCCAAAGTATGAGCATTCCAACAAAATATGATGCAAAACAGGTAGAAGAAAAATGGTATCGCTACTGGATGAAGAACAATTATTTTCGTTCCATTCCAGACCATAGAGCACCTTATACCATTGTAATTCCACCACCAAACGTAACGGGCGTTTTGCATATGGGGCACATGCTTAATAACACTATTCAGGATGTGTTAATTCGTAGGGCGCGATTGTTAGGCAAAAATGCTTGTTGGGTACCAGGCACAGATCACGCCTCAATTGCTACTGAAGCAAAAGTGGTTGCAAAACTTAAAGCTCAAGGTATTGATAAGAATGATTTAACTAGGGCTGAATTTTTGGCACATGCATGGGAATGGACAGAAGAATATGGCGGTGTTATTTTAGAACAACTTAAAAAACTAGGGTGTTCCTGTGATTGGGATCGTACAAAGTTTACCATGGACGAAGACATGAGTGAAGCGGTGATAAAAGTATTTGTCGATTTATACGAAAAAGGCTTAATTTATCGCGGTTATCGAATGGTAAATTGGGATCCGGAAGCAAAAACAACATTGTCTGACGAAGAAGTCATACATGAAGAACGCCAGGGCACACTTTATTATTTAAATTATAAAATAGAAGGTAGTAATGACACACTAACAATCGCTACTACTAGGCCAGAAACTATTTTTGGAGATACGGCTATTTGTATCAACCCCAACGATACACGTTTTACACATTTAAAAGGAAAAAAAGCAATTGTACCATTGTGTAATAGGGTAGTGCCTATTATTGAAGACGATTATGTTGATATAGAATTTGGAACAGGTTGCCTAAAAGTGACTCCAGCTCACGACGAAAATGATAAAAATTTAGGCGATAAACACCAACTAGAAGTTATTGATATTTTTAATGATGATGCGAGCTTAAATAGTTTTGGTTTGCATTATAAAGGCAAAGATCGATTTGTTGTTCGTAAGGCAATCGCCAGAGAGCTAGAAGAAAAAGGGATTTTATTAAAAACCGAAACGCATACTAATAAAGTTGGCACTAGTGAGCGTACTAAAGCAGTGATAGAACCGCGTTTAAGCGATCAGTGGTTTTTAAAAATGGAAGATTTGGTAAAACCCGCTATTAAAGCCGTTTTAGATAAAGATTCTGATATAAAATTGTTTCCAAAGAAATTTGAAAATACCTATCGTCATTGGATGGAGAATATTCGCGATTGGAATATTTCTCGTCAGTTATTATGGGGACAACAAATACCTGCTTATTTCTATGGTGATGGAAAAAAAGATTTTGTTGTTGCCGAAAATGTTGAAGCTGCCGTTATAAAAGCCAGAGCAGCGACCAATAACCAACAACTAACTGCGGCTAGCCTCAAACAAGATACAGATGCCTTAGATACCTGGTTTTCCTCTTGGTTATGGCCAATAAGTGTTTTCGATGGGATTAGAAATCCTGAAAATGAGGAAATAAACTATTATTATCCTACGAATGATTTAGTTACTGGTCCAGACATTTTATTTTTCTGGGTTGCTAGAATGATTGTTGCTGGCTACGAGTATAAAGGTGAAAAACCATTTAATAATGTTTATTTAACAGGTTTAGTAAGGGATAAACAGCGTCGAAAAATGAGTAAATCCCTAGGGAATTCACCAGATGCATTGAAACTTATTAACGATTATAGTGCAGACGGTGTGCGAGTAGGCTTATTACTAAGTAGCGCAGCTGGTAACGATTTAATGTTTGATGAGGCACTTTGCCAACAAGGAAAAGGCTTTGGTAATAAGATATGGAATGCCTATCGCTTGGTTGATGGTTGGGAAGTAAACGATAGTATAGACCAGCCAGAGTCCAGTAGAACAGCAATAGAGTGGTTTGAGTCTAAATTCCAAAAAGCATTAATAGAGATAGAGGATCATTTTAGTAAATACAGACTGAGTGATGCTTTAATGGCTATTTATAAACTCATTTATGATGATTTTTGTGGTTGGATGCTAGAAATGATAAAACCAGCTTATGAAAAGCCAATAGATAGTAAAACGTTAAAACGTGTTATTGCCATTTTTGAGGATAATTTAAAAATTGTTCATCCATTTATGCCTTTTTTAACTGAAGATTTATGGCAATATATTTCTAAAAGAACTCCTGAAGAAGCATTAATAATATCTAAATGGCCTGAGTCAAAGCCCATAAATGAGGTGTTAATTTCTGAATTTGAATTTGCTTCTGAAGTAATTTCTGGTATTAGAAACATAAGAAAGCAAAAAAATATCCCTTTCAAAAATGCGATAGGATTTTCTGTAATTAATAATGAAAAAGCTCGTAATACATTTGATGCCATAATTAAAAAATTAGGAAATTTAGAAAGCATAGACTACACTAAAGAGACTATTGAAGGGGCATTGACGTTTAGAGTAAAATCTAACGAATATTTTGTGCCAATACAAGGAAGTATTGATGTTGATGCCGAAATTAAGAAACTAACTGAAGAGCTAAATTATACCGAAGGCTTTTTAAAATCGGTTCAAAAGAAACTGGCGAACGAACGCTTTGTGGCTGGAGCACCTCCTCAAGTCGTTGCGGGTGAAAAGAAAAAAGAAGCAGATGCTTTAGCTAAAATGGAAACCTTAAAAACAAGCCTAGAATCGTTAAAATAATAGTAACTTATCTAATGAGTGAAATCACGGTGTCACCTTCAATATTAAGAAGTAATAGCTTGTCTTTTTCTAATTTATAATCAGAGACCATAGGTAAGCTCTGTTTAATTTTTTTTTCCAGAGCTGCTAGTTTATCACAATACATTTCTGTGGCATAAACATTACTAATCTGTATTTTGTTTTCAATCATTTTCAAATCTCCATTATGATTGTTACAACCAACAGACATGGTAATCGTACTGTTCTCAATATTTATTGTACATTTTGTAATATCAACATTTGCGATTTTTTCATTATTAATGGTCGTAATTTTCCAATTGCCATTAAAATCTTCAGATAAATTTTTTTGAGAGTCACAACCTTTTGTGTAAATGAGGATTAAAAATAATAAAGTGTATTTCATTAGTGGTTTGTTTTTATTAGGGTTGCCTAACAAGTGTCATTGCTATTTCAACTTTAAGGTTAAAAAGAGAAATAATGCCATTTTCATAATATTTCAATCAGAACATAAGCAACTATCTACTTGACCTCTAAAAATTGATATTTTTAAAAGTAATAAATATTTATTACTTTTTTTCGAAAGATAATATTTTATCAAAGAACTCAAGATGAGTTCAAAGAAAAAGCCAACCTAATGTGCACATCAGGTTGGCTTTTTAAAATAAGTTTGAATAAATACTAATTAACTAACTTTAATTTATACTAGAGAAGTTAGTCATTTTAATAATTTATTTTACAACAAATTTTGCTGTGTATTTATCATCAATATTTAAGAAATACAATCCGTTAGAAAGTTCTTGAACATTTAATGTTGTTGTTTCAGAAACCGTGTTTAATTGATAGTGTTTAACGGTTTGTCCAAGCATATTAATTACTTTTAATTGCTTAACACTTTCTAAAGTATTTAACCCTTTAATATTTAAAACATCATTGGTTGGGTTAGGATATATAGCTACGCCCAACGGTAATTCAAATGAATTATTAGAAAGGGTGCTGAACTCCACTTCTTCAGACAGTGCTTCACATGATCCGTTAGAGACTTCAACGGTATATTTACCATTCTGAGTAGCAGTGTAAGTTTTTGAAGTGGCACCATTAATTGCTGTGCCATTAAAGAACCATTGGTAACTTGCAAAAGTTTGATTAACCGTCATAACTCCAGTATTTTGATCCGCTGTTAATGTTGGTGTCGCAAGCGTTTCTACTTTAACAGTTACTTTTCCTCTATCATCCGTTTCACAGCTGCCTACAACACTCACCTCCCAGTTATAGAGGTAGTAGTAAAAACCTGTTGGAACACTGGCTGTACTTTCTTTAATACTTACAAGATCTCTATTAGACGCATTGTATTTGTAAGGGAATCTTAAGTTAGCATTACTACGGAATAAGTTGGCCCCATTTGCAAAACCAATTTGTAAATTATTACCTGCTGCTATTTTTAAGTTAATATCAATAACCTGTTCTCCATTTGGAATATTAATCACCTTGCTAGTAATTAGAGTTCCTGAAGCATCTCTAAGTTCAAGAGTTCTATTTCCAGCACCTTCAGCAAATACTTTAGCTTTACTTAGAATAAAACTATCTGCAGCATCAAATACTAAATAGAAGCCACCTTGGTGATTATCACCAGAGGACATATCTATTTCGGCACCCAAATTGCCAGTTAATATTTTTTCAGAAGTTCCAGAGACAAAATATTCTTTATCCTCAGTTAAGGCTCCTGTTTCAAAAGTTGTACCAGCGCCAATAATATTTCCACCATTAGCTTGATCGTACCAAATGTAACCTTTATCATCAGGTAAAGTAATCGTTGCAGATTCACCAGTACATACTGTTTCTTGAATGGCGTTAGGAACTACTGCTTTTTGCGTAGTAATTGACGTTCGCTTATCATTAGAACCAACAGTGTTAGTTACTGTTAATTTAACATTATATTGCCCAGCATCTCCATAGGTGTGTGTTGGATTTTCTTGAGTAGAGGTATTTCCATCTCCAAACTCCCATAAATAGCTAGTTGCATTTTGAGAAGTACTGGTAAAGACTGCTTCAGTACAATTTACAGCAACATCAAATCCTGAAACTGGTAATTTAGCGCCAGTATTATCATCATCTAAACCACATTCTGGCATATCTGAACCTAACCAAGCGATAAGTCTTGTGTTTCCACCTGTAGACCCATTAGGGCATCCACCAGTATTGTGTATAGAGACTACTAGATTAGTTCTAAAATCTAAAACAGGAGAACCAGAGCTTCCGCCTTCAGTATCTGTATTATATTCTACATCTCTTCTGCCGTTTGTGCGAGCAATTCTTCCAAAACCATTTTCTTCTTTTACTGCAATTTCCTTTCTTCTTCCTCCAGGGTGTTGAGGGATATAGATACGCTCGCCTGTTCTTGCAGCTTCTGAACGCAAACTTAAGTACCCGTATTTATCTGTAGGGTTTACAGGCAGTTTTACAAATGTAGCATCTACAGCACCAGAGGTTTTAATTAAAGTTGCTGAACTAGCAACTTGATCTGTAGTCGCATTACCACCGCCGCTGCAATTGTTAGCTTGAAAATTAAATAAAAAATCTGTATTTCGTGCCGTAGAAGCATTACCAATACAGTGATTGTTTGTCATTACATTGCCTTCACAACCTAACAACCAACCTGTACAGGCTCCAGACCCGTTAAGTATTAGTTTACATACAGCTTTTGCTTTGTTAAACATTTCTGTTCCACTATAACAAGCAATACGTTCTTTATCATCACTGCCGCATATTGCTGCTTGACCTTGTAATTCTTGCAATTCGACAATACGTTCAGGTGAATAACCATAAGCCACTGTTTCTATGTCGAAACCATAACCTTTTGAGGCTTGAACAGTATGTAATTTAACAATAACTTTATCAGAAAAAATAACTTGAGACCAGAAATCACTTATCGTAACTTCGCCATTATCTACAATTTTACCTTTTCCAGCATAAATTAAACTTTCTTTAGTTTTAGGACTGTAAATTTCAACATAATCTCCAGGCGCTAAATCAAAATTTCTAAAATATATTTTAATGTATGTTGAGTTTTTCGATTCAAATTCTTTTTCAAAAGCAACTCCAGCCTTTAACGTTTGGTAGGGGTGCGATGTTTTTACTCGCATGCTTATTTCATCACCAATTTTAATTGGCTTTTGTTCGGAAATAAAATCTTCTACAGTTTGAGAGTTGGCGTTTAATAATCCAAAAGACATTGCGATTAATAAACAATAAAGTAATTTAATTTTCATGGCAAAATAATTAATTATTAGTCAATAGAATGTTTAATTTTATTGTGTTTAATGAATGGTATAGACACACTCGAAAATATTTTTTTTTAGGCTTAATAGCTAGAAATATGTAGTATTTTCGTTAAAGTATGTTATAAATCAGATTAAATAAAATACAAGTGTTAAAAAATCAGTTGATGTGTTGGGATATATTGTGTGTTTTTTGCTTAAAAATTATAGTTTTTTAGGATTTATTTAAATAATTAATTAAAAATTTCTATTATGTCTAGAAAAACGATTTATTCTCTGCTAATTACTGCACTATTAATAATTATTTATTCATATAATTTATTTTCTGAAAAGCAAGAAGAAGAAATTATTGTTAATGATGGTGCGGAGTTAAAAGAGCAGACCAATGACTATTTTTTACCAACGAGTACAACTGGACAAATTATACATCATGAAGGCTATTCGTTATCTTACAATGAGTCTCATGAACAAGCAGAATGGGTGGCTTATGAATTAAAAAAAGAACATTTATCTCGTACAAATTTTAAACGCCCTTATTTTGAAATTGATAAAGCAGTAAAGACAAAAGCGGCGCACTGGAGAAATTATAAAAAGTCAGGATATGATCGCGGTCATTTATGTCCTGCAGCAGATCGAAAATATAGTAAAGCAGCACATGATGAAACTTTTCTAACCAGTAATATTACGCCGCAAACCCATGAATTTAACTCTGGGATATGGAATAGATTAGAACAAAAAGTGCGCTACTGGGCGAATAAATACGATGGTGTTTTTGTTGTAACTGGAGGGGTGCTTAGGGGAAAAATGAAGACTATTGGCGATGAAAAAGTATCCGTTCCTAATGAATTTTATAAGGTGATTATTGATAATAATTCTAGTAAGACTAAAATGCTTGCTTTTTTGTTACCTCATAGCGATTCTAAAAAACCATTATATGATTTTGTGGTGAGTGTAGATAAGATAGAAGAATTAACAGGAATCGATTTTTTTTCAGAAATTAGCGACAGTAAGGAAAATAGACTAGAAGCTTCAAATAACTATAAGGATTGGAGTTTTAATTGAGCTAATATTTTTTCTATAAAAACGATAACCCGATACTTTTTCTAACACCTTTCCAACGTAATTTTCTAATAAAAGCCCCTTGATGAGTATCTACTAGAGGATTAATATTATGTTTTTTTGCTTTTAAATAGCCTAGTATTGTATGTTTTAAAATTAAAGGACTTCTTTTTGCAGTAGCACTTTTTAGAGCAGATAATACTGTTAAAGCGAATCCCATTCGCATTTTGTATAAGGCTTCACCACGTAAATATTTACTATTTTCATGATAGGTTTTACCAGTAGGTTTTAAGTGCTTAACCTTAAGTGAT
The DNA here is from genome assembly GCA_937937185.1 of uncultured Flavobacteriaceae bacterium. Classification (GTDB taxonomy): domain Bacteria; phylum Bacteroidota; class Bacteroidia; order Flavobacteriales; family Flavobacteriaceae; genus JAHDGB01. The sequence goes on along the minus strand of CALDCO010000314.1, from coordinate 5,783 downwards.
TCATCGACGGCTATTGTCCAACCATAATACTGTGCCAAAAGTGTATCAATATTATCCCAGCCTATACTTGTTTTTAATCCCCCTATGTCTTTAAAACAGGCTTTTTTATAGGCTTTAAATGGGCCACGAACATGTTGTTTTGAGGAAATGGTTTCATAAATCCATTTTCCGTTTTTTTCTATATATGCCAATCCTCCTGCAATGCCTATTTTAGAATGACTATTAAACAAGTTTACAATGTTTTCTAAATAGTTTGCTGGCAGAATAATATCTGCATCAAATTTACATATAATATCATAATCATTATCTAAGAGCTCAAAGCCCTTATAAAAAGCATGTATTACTTTACTTCCAGGAAGGTGTTTAGAAGAAGAGGTTATGGTTAATGTGCGAATCCAAGAATAGTTTTTAGAAAAGAGTTTACTTAAGTGTTCTGTTTTATCTGAAGAATTATCGTTGACAACGACCACTTTTTTTGGTAAAAATGTTTGATTAACTAGGGATTGTAGCATTAAAGAAATACAATCTTCTTCATTATGAGCAGGAATAACAATATATATATTTAATGGTTTTGATTCCAGAATTGAAAATTAAATTTTGAAGATGAAATTACAAATTTTATTGATTTTTTGTAATTATAATCACATTTTAAATTATCCTATCAAAACACCTTTTCTTCTTTCCATCTCAACGTGCACTCATTTTGAGTTATTCTTTTAACTACAAAATTTACATTTTGCTCTCTCATTTCATCTTCTTTTAATACCGTGGTGCTACTATGCTAAAAAAAACAAATCACTTTAAAGTGCATTTCATTCAATAATCTCATTACAAATCTTGTTAATATTTGTAAACAATGGCATTAATATGCATCCCAGAGCCAACACTAGCAAGCATAATAACATCGCCTTTCTTAATAGTATGATTTTTTAACTTATTATTTCTTATTAAGTCTAATAAGGTAGGTACAGTAGCTACAGAACTGTTTCCAAGGTCTTTAATAGTCATGGGCATAATGTTTTCGGGAACGGGTGTTTTATAAAGTCTGTAGAATCGTTTTATGATAGCTTCATCCATTTTTTCATTAGCTTGATGGATAAGAATTTTGTTTAAATCATTTATATGAACACCACTTTTATCTAAGCATTGCTTCATTGCATTAGGGACATTCAATAAAGCAAATTCGTAAATCTTACGCCCATACATTTTTAGGTATTTCGTATTCGTTTTTAATGCCTTATTATTAGAATTTCCATAATATAAATAATAAGCTTCATCATAAGTGAAGCTAGCTGTTTCATGAGCTAGAATGCCACCCTCTAACTCATTAGTGGCCTCAATAACGGCTGCTCCAGCGCCATCGGAGTAGATCATAGAATCTCGATCGTGATGGTCTAATACACGCGATAATGTCTCTGAACCAATAACTAAACATTTTTTTGCAATTCCAGATTTTATATAGGCTTCAGCTTGAATTACGCCTTGAAGCCATCCCGGGCAACCAAATAATAAATCGTAAGCAACACATTTCGGATTTTTAATTCTTAAGCTGTGTTTCACTCTTGATGCTAAACAAGGAATAACATCAGTTTGGTCACTATCTTTAGAAATATCTCCAAAATTATGGGCAAGGATAATATAATCCAATTCTTCAGGATCAATAGCTGCATTTTCTATGGCTTTTTGAGCGGCAAAATAAGCTAAATCAGACGAGTTTAGATGCGGCTTAGCGTATCGCCGTTCAGCAATACCGGTAATGGATTTAAATTTTTTTACAATGATGTCATTCGAAGTTTCTATTGTAGAGCCATCAACATTTAAGAAATGATTTGCTAAGAAATTATCATTCTTTTTAACCTTACTTGGAATGTAGCTTCCTGTACCCGTAATTTTTATATTCATAAAAATAATTGCCTTTAATTTTGCTAATATATTCAAATATATCAGCAAAAGCTTAAAGGCAATTTTAGTTTGTTAGTATTATATGACGTTCAAAAGTCTAAAACCTATAATTTATTAGATTATTTTTTAAACAATTATTAATGTCAATTTTTTCGTAACTACTTTAAATTCATGCTTAAAGAAGTCTTATTAATCATTATTAATAGTATTATTCAGCTTTAAATGATATTGATGCACTCTATCCTAGAGTATAAAAATTGCTTTCGAATATTATGTTCAATATTATAAATTAATTAGGAATGATACTAAATAAACGTTTTAACTATTTTACGATTGCATTATTTTTTAATGATTTTTTTCACAAGAGATGATTCACTCGTTTTTAGATTTAACAGATATACACCTGTTTGCAACGTGTTAATGTCAATTGTTTTTTTCGAGATTGAACTATTACCTAAGTCAACCGAAAGGACTCTTTTACCTGTAATATCATGCAAATCAATAGACTCCAAACTAGAGTTAGAATCATTTACAATGGTAATTTTTGATTCATTAATGTTATTAAAAATAACAATATCATTTAAACCAGTTGAACTAGGATCCTCATTAGACAGTGTAGGACTACAATTACCCATAAAAGAATAAACGCCTTCTAATTTTTCCAGAGTAGGATTGTCTTTAGTCCAAGTTACCCCATCATCTTGAGATAGGGCTAAAAAGCTTCCCGAAGTATTCGCAGTAGTTGCCTCCCATATTGGTGCACCTCCAGATACTGTTCTGGCTGTTATCGCTATCCAATAAGTCGTGTCTTGGTTATTATTCCCCATGAATTGAAAAGGGGTAAGGTCTAAAAGGGCTTCGCTATAAGATATAGGAAAGCTAGGATCTACCACTGTAATACTTGTAGGTTCAATGACTTGCGTATCTCCTATTTGTGTTAAAGGAACATCATTAGCGGGGTCATTCGTGTAAAATCTAACAAAAAATTCTAAAAGTTTAGTATTTACGGTACCAAAATTCACTTTTATTTGTTCTAAGGTGAAATTAGTACCAACATCTACAGTAATATCGGCAGCGACCTGCTGTAAATCTTCACCAGCAAAGTATGCGTTTTCAGAGGAGTTACTAGGTATAACTTTATCACAAGCGCTATCACATGTACCTATAAAAGAATAAACACCTTCTAATTTTTCCATAGTAGGATTGTCTTTAGTCCAAGTTACCCCATCATCTTGAGATAAGGCCAAAAAGCTTCCCGATGTATTCGCAGTAGTTGCCTCCCATATTGGAGAACCTCCAGATACCGTTCTAGCTGTTATGGCTATCCAATAGGTCGTGTCTTCGTTATTATTCCCCATGAATTGAACAGGGGTAAGGTCTAAAAGGGCTTCACTGTAAGATATAGGAAAGCTGGGATCTACCACTGTAATGCTTGTAGGTTCAATGGCTTGAGTATCTCCCATTTGTGTTAAAGGAATGTTATTCGCGGGATCATTGGTATAGAATCTCACAAAAAATTCTACTAGTTTAGTATTAACGGTACCAAAATTCACTTTTATTTGTTCCAAGGTAAAATTAGTGCCAGCTTCTATAATAATATCGGCAGCGACTTGTTGTAAGCCTTCACCAGCGAAGTAAGCATTTTCAGAGGAATTACTGGGTATCGTTCTATCGCAATTGTTAGCATTTATTTGTTGCATGGTTGCAGCAGGTAATGCGTGCATTAAGAATAAGAAAAATGAACACAGGATGATGTTCGAAAATTTAAAGGAATTATTTTTCATAATGAGAGTTTTATTAAAAAATTTATATTTTTGTTAGTCAATTTATTTTTACTTTATTGTACTGTGCAATTTCATAATATTTCTACTTAAAAAAATATTGTTAGCAATAGCAATGTAGCATTACTTAAGGTGCAAAAAAGAAATTTCTTTTTTACTTACTAAAATTTTAGTGGTTGAATAAAATAGGTAAAGTTTACCATTAAATGTCGATACTCCTAAAATTGTATTTTAAGACGTTTCGTTCATTCATTCTTCATACGTCATTCATTCATTTATCATTATTTATGTATGTATTTACAGTGCAAATATATATATTATTTTAAATGTATCAGTTAATTAAGATGAACAGTTAAATTAAAACGATTAACGGACTTAAATAAAAGATAATGAAGTATAAACTTCTATCATATATGGCATTAACCGATATTTATCTAGGCTATTTCAAACGAGAGTTATCTCGATAAATAGACGGTTAAATGTTTACATAATCTTCAATAGGCGCACAAGTACAAATTAGATTTCTATCGCCATAGGCATCATTAACTCGACGTACCGATGGCCAAAATTTTGAATCTCTAACATAATCCAAAGGAAAGGCCGCTTTTTCTCTTGAATATGGTAATTCCCATAGATCATTTGTAACCATATCTAAGGTATGAGGTGCATTCTTTAAAACATTATTAGTATTATTTTTTGAGGTCGCATCAATTTCTTTTCTAATTGCGATCATGGCATCGCAAAAGCGGTCCATTTCGGCTTTACTTTCACTTTCAGTAGGCTCTATCATCATCGTTCCAGCAACAGGAAAAGACACCGTAGGCGCATGAAATCCGTAATCCATTAAGCGTTTTGCGATATCAACCACTTCAATACCATTTTCTTTAAATGGTCTACAATCAATAATCATTTCGTGGGCAGCTCTCCCTCGTTCTCCTGAGTATAGCATTTTATAAGTGCCTTGTAATCGTTCTTTTATGTAATTGGCATTTAAGATGGCTATTTCTGTCGATTTTTTTAATCCTTTAGCGCCTAACATTTTTATATAACCGTAAGAGATTAAACAAGCAAGCGAAGAGCCAAAAGGAGCAGCAGAAATGGAGGTAATGGCATTTTTTCCACCAGTTTTAATTATTGGGTTTCCTGGTAAAAAAGGCATTAATTGTTTTGCTACGCATATTGGTCCCACACCTGGACCACCACCACCATGAGGGATAGCGAAAGTTTTGTGCAAGTTTAGATGGCAAACATCTGCACCAATATTTCCAGGATGGGTTAAACCTACTTGCGCATTCATATTTGCACCATCCATATAAACTTGTCCGCCATTATCATGGATGATTTCTGTTATTTTTTTAATTGCCGATTCGTAAACACCATGGGTAGAGGGATAGGTGACCATTAAAGCTGCTAAATTATCTTTATATAATTCAGCTTTATTACGCAAATCATCAACATCAATATTTCCTTCATTTGTAGATTTAACAACAATCACTTTCATTCCAGCCATAACGGCACTTGCAGGGTTTGTGCCATGTGCCGAAGATGGGATTAGGCAAATCGTTCTATTGCTTTCGCCTCTCGATTCATGATAGGCTCTAATAATCATTAAACCAGCATATTCACCTTGAGCGCCAGAATTTGGTTGTAAAGAGGTTCCTGAAAAACCTGTAATTTCAGTAAGTTGGTCTTCTAGAGTTTTAAGTACAGTGAGATACCCTTTGGCTTGTTCAATGGGGACAAAGGGGTGAACATTACCCCAGTTAGGGTTGCTTAATGGAAGCATTTCCGAAGCCGCATTAAGTTTCATTGTACACGATCCTAAAGAAATCATAGAGTGGTTTAACGCCAAGTCTTTGCGTTCTAAAGTTTTAATATAACGCATTAATTCTGTTTCAGAATGGTGTGTATTAAAAACATCCAGACTTAAAAAAGGGGATTGACGCTTTAAATCCTTTTGAATATTTACGGTCTTGGAAAGTGTTTTTATTGTACTCTCAGGACGCTTACTTTGAGATTCGGCGAAAATCGAAATAATCACATTCAAATCTTCTATAGAAGTTGTTTCATTAATAGAAATCGTTACTGTTTTTTTATCAG
>CALDCO010000313.1 GCA_937937185.1 uncultured Flavobacteriaceae bacterium | reverse complement strand
GATGCACTAACATAGCCAATGTTGGGGTTTGCACACGGCCTACAGAAAGGACTTGTTGGTAACCGCCATGTTTTACGGTATACAATCGCGTGGCATTCATTCCCAATAACCAATCTCCAATCGCTCTAGAAAACCCAGCGTAATAGAGGTTATCGTAATCTTGAGCGGGTTTTAAATTTTGAAAGCCTTCCTTTATGGCTTCTGTGGTTAGAGACGAGATCCACAAGCGTTGCACTTCGCCTTTGTAATTGGCTTGGTTTAACACCCAGCGTTGGATGAGCTCTCCTTCTTGCCCGGCATCTCCACAGTTTATAACCACTTGGGCTTTATCGAAAAGACTTTTAACAATACTAAACTGTTTTTTTATGCCAGAATCTTTAGAGACCTTGGTTTCAAACTTTTCAGGAAGCATGGGTAAATTATTAAGATCCCAGCTTTTCCAGTAGGGTTTGTAGTCATGAGGCTCTTTTAAAGTACATAAATGCCCAAAAGTATAGGTTACAGCATAGCCATTGCCTTCAAAATACCCATCGCGCTTAGTATTGGCGCCTAAAACGGCAGCAATTTCTCTGGCAACACTAGGTTTTTCAGCAATGCATACTTTCATGATCTATTTGTACTCATTTATACTTGCAAAATATGAAATTTGAGCATTGAATTTAAAGGGATTTGTTAGGAGTTATTAACGATAACTTTAAACTGCATTTATGCATCACTATTATTTAAAGGCTAACCCATTTGGTTTTAAAATGGAGACTATAATACCAATACTTTCTTAATAAATAGTTAAACTATTATATATTAATAGTAATACTATTATATTTGCAAACAATTATGGAACAAATACCGATACATATTAAGATTAGCGATACGCTTTATGCCAAAAATCCAGAATCTTCAGATTTAGGAAAAAGAATTATTGAAAAAAGTATAGAGATGATTAATGAGTTAGGTTTTGAGCGCTTTACGTTTAAGAAATTGGGTCGACGAATTGGTTCTAATGAAAGTTCGATATACCGTTATTTTGAAAGTAAACATGCCCTCTTAGTCTATTTAATTAGTTGGTATTGGAGCTGGATAGAATATAAAATTGTATTTGCAATTACGAATGTAAATGACAGTCGCAAAAAATTATTAAACTGCATTACTATTATAACTGAAACGGTAAAGAAAGACAACACTTTTTCCTTCGTTAATGAGGTGTTGTTAAATAAAATAATCATTACTGAATCTTCAAAAGCTTACCATACCAAAGCTATTGATGTAGAGAATGCTAAAGGGTTTTATAAATCCTATAAACAAGTGGTACAAAGAATTAGTGCTATTGTATTAGAAATCAACCCTAAATTCGAATTCCCTAATATGTTAATATCAACAGTCATTGAAGGGGCACACCATCAGCATTATTTTTCTGAGCATTTACCAGCATTAACCAATTTTGAAAAGGGTAAAAACAATATTGTTCGTTTTTATAGTGATTTGGTCTTTAAAACAATTCAAAACGATGGTTAAAAACAGAATTTTCATATCATCTTTACTAAATAACGTTGTCATTATCGCTTTACTTGTGGCTATAAGCCTTCAAACTGCTGGTGAAACACTTTCTATTTTTTCTGAAACTACTTTTGATGTGGTGCAAATAGACGCTGAAGACACTAATGAAGAAATAAGTGAAAGTGAAAATTCTATTGATGAAGAGCCAGAAATACAATCGTATCACTTCGATACTGCTTATTTATTGAGTAAACCATTAAATTTGAATCGCACTGCTTTAAATCTTTTAATCCCTAAAATCGCTCTGGAAATTCTTATTCCTCCTCCCGATTTTAATTAATCATACCCATTATAACTTGAGTTCGATTGGTAAACTTCTACTTGTTAGTTGTTTAGATGGAGTACAGTTTCAATCAAAAGTCTAATTTCGATACTATTTTTCTTCGTTTCACTTTGAAAAATCACTCAATTTGACGGCTTTTTCAAACCAAATTCTTAGGGCTCAAGTTTAAACGCATCATTAGTATTCAATTTTAAAAATCTATCCTAGTGCATAGGGCAAACTGTATATGAAAGAAAATAAATCTTCGTGGAAACGTTTTATTGGTCTTTTACAATTAGATAAAAAAGACATCCGGCAAATTTTTTATTATGCCATATTTGAAGGCTTAGTGGCATTAACACTCCCGCTAGGAATACAGGCAATTATTAACTTAATTCAAGGCGCACAAGTCTCTACGGCTTGGATTGTATTGGTCTCACTCGTTACATTAGGTGTGGCATTTCAAGGGATTTTGCAGTTAATGCAAGTACGTATTTTAGAGAACATGCAGCAAAAAATATTCACTAGAGCTTCTTTTGAATTTGCCTACCGATTTCCTAAAATTAAAATGACCGAATTGCGCAATTATTATCCGCCAGAATTAGCCAATCGCTTTTTCGATGTCCTTACCATTCAAAAAGGCTTATCTAAAATCCTTATCGATTTTCCAGCTGCGTCGTTACAAATTATTTTGGGTTTAATGCTACTGTCGTTTTACCATCCTTTTTTTATCATCTATGGGGTGCTGCTCATTATACTCATTTATATTGTTTTTAAGTTTACTGCAAAACGTGGTTTAGAGACCAGTTTAGCAGAATCTAAAAGCAAGTACAAAGTCGCTCATTGGATTCAAGAAATTTCTCGATCGTTAATTAGCTTCAAACTCTCTGGAAGCACCACACTTTCTATGGATCGAAATGATGAATTAACTGTTAATTATTTAGAAACCCGAGAAAGTCATTTCAAAGTACTAGTGTTTCAGTTTATTCAATTAATAGGGTTTAAGGTTTTGGTTACGGCAGGGTTGTTATTAATTGGCGGACTTCTTGTTCTAAATCAACAAATGAATATTGGTCAGTTTGTAGCGGCAGAAATTATCATTCTATTGGTGATTAGTTCGGTTGAAAAACTAATTAAAGGTTTAGAATCGTTTTACGATGTTTTAACTTCTTTAGAAAAAATTGGTCAGATCGTCGATAAAAAATTAGAAACGCAAGAAGGTAAAGATCCTTTTGAAAATGAGCAAGACTTAGACTTAGAATTAGAAAACGTAGCCTATACAGGTCCAGAAGGAAAGGAAATAGTAAAAACTATTAAGTTTAATATCGATAAAAGCGACCGCATTTTATTTGAAGGCGCTTCAGGATCTGGAAAAACGACGGTTTTAAAAATGTTAGCAGGTCTCATTAAGCCAACAAGTGGCTCAATATACGTTAACGATGTTTCTATGAAAGGTTTTTTTCTTAGGAAGTATAGAGCAAATATTGGGCAAGTATTACCAGAACAGCTTCCTTTTGAAGGCACCATTTTAGAGAACATCACTTTTGGGCGTAAAGACCTCTCAAAAAAACAGCTTAACGAAACTTTAAAAGCTACGGGATTACTCGCTTTTGTAAAAGAGCAGCCACTGGGAATTAACACGATGCTCTATCCTGAGGGGCAACAAATTCCGTTTACGGTTTCAAAACGTATTGTTTTAGCGAGAGCGATTATTCACCATCCAAAACTATTACTATTAAAAGACCCTCTAGAGCATTTTGAAGTAGAAGAAGCTGAGCGAATAATTAGCTACCTCACCTCAAGCGAGCGTCCCTGGGCACTTGTAGTTTCTAGTCGCAATGCACTGTGGGCAGCTTATTGCAATCAAACCATTAAAATTTCAGAAGGAATCATCACTACAAAAAACAAAAAATAATGCTTAATATCTCTAACAATCAGCTCAATAAAAAGGTGTCACTAGAAAGGTATTCTGCTTATAAAAAAGTGCACACTTCTAAGTATAATCAATATTTTAACCGCTTTTTAGGTGTTTTTGCTATTATCCTGATAATTATTCTTTTTTTACCGTGGACACAAAATGTAAGTGGTAATGGTTTTGTTACGACACTTTCGCCTAGTCAACGCCCACAAACAATACAATCTCCTATTCCAGGGCGCATAGAGCAATGGTATGTAAAAGAGGGCGATTACGTAAAGAAAGGCGATACTATTCTTCATATCTCCGAAATAAAAAACGAATACCAAGATCCGTTGTTAGTCGAGCGCACCAATGAACAACGTCAAGCTAAAAGTCGCTCGGTGACTTCTTATCAAGGAAAAATAAAGGCATTAAAAAATCAAGCCTCTGCATTAATAAGCGAACGTAAACTAAAACTATCTCAAGCAGAAAATAAACTCAAGCAATCTCTTTTTAAAGTGAAAAGTGATAGTATTGATTTAAAAGCCGCTAAAACCAATTTAAATATTGCAGAGCGACAGTATAGTCGTACCGTAACGCTTCAAAAAGAAGGCTTAAAAGCAATGACTGATGTTGAAGAAAAAAGACTAAAGTTACAGGAAACGCAAGCAAAATTAATTTCTCAAGAAAATAAGTTATTGGCAAGTCAAAACAACGTGATTAATGCGCGATTAGAGATGAATAGGATAACGGCAGAGTATTCAAACAAAATAGCAAAAGCAAGAAGCGATCGCTTTACAGCCGAATCGAGTCAGTACGAAGCAGAAGCTCAGGTTTCAAAGTTAGACAACCAATCTTCCAATTACAAAATTCGTAATGCGATGTATTACATTACTGCACCACAAAACGGCCACATTAATAAAGCCATAAAAGGCGGATTAGGCGAAACCTTTAAAGAAGGAGAACAACTCGTAGGAATTATGCCTGCCAACTATGACCTTGCAGTAGAAACCTATGTTGCTCCTATTGATTTGCCTTTAATTCACCTCGGTGAGCATGTTCGAGTTCAATTCGATGGGTGGCCAGCTATTTTTTTTAGCGGTTGGCCTAATGCATCATTTGGCACTTATGGGGGTAAAGTGGTCGCCATTGAGAGGTTTATTAGTGATAATGGAAAGTTTAGAATTCTTATTGCTCCGGATGCTAATGAAAACAATTGGCCTGAAAATATTCGGGTAGGTTCTGGAGCTTATACCATCGCTTTACTGGAAGACGTGCCTATTTGGTATGAAATGTGGCGACAACTTAACGGTTTTCCACCAAATTATTATAAGCCAAAAAATGAGAATACTACAAAAAAAATAAGCCCTAAAAAATGATACGAGAATTAAAATATTTAATGGTATTCATTCTATTTCTTTTAATACAGAAAAGCTTTTCGCAACCTGTAGTAAAAGAGAACTCTGAAAACAAACTCTCTTTTGAAGAATTTTTAGGCTATGTAAAAAAGCACCATCCGTTAATAAAACAAGCACAATTAACTCTGGGTATAGGAGAAGCCAATGCATTAAAAGCACGGGGTGGTTTCGACCCAAAAATAGAAGTAGATTACGACCGCAAAAAATTTAAGAATACAGAATATTACGATCAATTAAACGCCACCTTTAAAATTCCTACTTGGTACGGGGTAGAATTTAAAGCCAATTTTGAAGAGAATACAGGGCAGTTTTTAAATCCTAATTTATCGGTTCCTGCTGGTGGACTATATAGTGCTGGCATTTCATTTTCTGTGGCTCAAGGGTTTTTAATTAATGAAAGAATGGCTGCTTTAAAGAAGGCAAGGTTCTTTAATAAGCAAGTAAAGGCAGATCGCGACTTGTTGGTAAATAATTTAATATTTGAAGCCAGTAAGGCTTATTTTAAATGGTTAAAAGCCAGTAATGAACAGCTTATTTACAGCAATTTTTTAGACAATGCGAGAAATCGATTTAAAGCCGTAAAAAGAAGTGTTGAAGTAGGAGATAAGGCGGCTATAGACAGTATTGAAGCTAAAATTACATTACAAAACAGAAAATTAAATTTAGAAGCGGCCACTCTAAAACTTAGAAAAGCAGCATTATTTGCAAGTAACTATTTATGGCTTAATGAAATTCCCTTAGAATTAGAGGCTGGTGTGCAGCCTGTAAAACCAGATATTAAATCATTAGAAACGCTATTACTTTCTAGCGGTATAGAAGATGTTTCTGCAGTGTTAGACAAACACCCTAAGCTTTTAAGTTATGAGGCTAAAATAAACAGTTTAGAAATCGATAAAAAATTAAAAAAAAATAAATTATTACCTAAGATTGATTTGCAATACAATTTTTTAACCCCTGAAATAGATCAGTTTACGGCATTTAATACTGCAAATTATAAAGCATTTGCTAATTTTAGTTTTCCAATTTTTCTAAGGAAGGAGCGAGGAGATTTGAGGCTTGCGACATTAAAGTTACAAGACGTTAATTTTGAACGCACTGCTGCACTATTAAGTATTAGTAATAAAGTGACAGGCGCTAATGCAGCAATAGCATCATTAAGTAAACAGAATGCAATTATTAGTGAGGTGGTTAAGAATTATAAAACGCTTGTTCAAGCAGAAGAACGAAAGTTTGATTTTGGAGAGAGTTCTTTATTTTTAATTAATACCAGAGAGCAAAAATTAATAGATGCACAGCTTAAAGCGAATGAATTAGCGGTAAAGCAATTAACGGCCTTAACAAAATTATTCAATGCGACGGGACAAGCTAATTTTTAGAAAAATATTAAATCAAATTAATATTTAAGGTGAGTTTGGTATAATAATATTTACTTCAGTCAGTGTGATTTTCGATAGAAAATGGTATCGAAGACCAATAAATTTTCAATCATAACCTATTTCGATATCATTTTTTTTTCGTTTCACTTTGAAAAATCACTCAATTCGACGGCTTTTTCATTCTAAATCCTTGGATCGAAATCACGTTAATTATAAAAATTCTTTTTCAATAACACTTAGCGCTAAACGGATTTTAGAATAGTCCATTTGCTCATTAAAATACTCAAAATAGTCTTTTAATGCCGTAGGGTTATTTAATTCTATTTTCGCTTGGTGTACAGCTTCAACTTCATTTTTAGTAATAAAATCGTAGATATTAATGGCTTTGCCATCTGCATACAATTTGGCGATATGCGAATATATGGTAGGTGTTTTTAATTGCCGTTGTTCAGAAATGTTTTCAATACTTAAACCCGATTTATAGAGTTCGTAAGTCACTAAATGGGTGTTCGTTTTTTTAGGTTTTTTAATTTTTGAACCTATAAAATCTAAGATTTCAGCAATAAATTCTTCGCCATAAACCTCTAGTTTACGTTGTCCTACACCACTAATCGTTAGAAATTCGTCTGCACTCATGGGACGTATTTGTTCCATTTCTTTAAGCGTTGCGTCGCTAAAAACGAGGTAGGCAGGAATGTTTTCTTCTAAAGCTATCTTATAGCGTAATTTTCGCAAGCGTTCAAATAAACTGTTGCTAGGCGTTCTTCTTGTTTTTGATTCTTTTACGGCTTTTGTTTGTTCTTTAAATTCTATTGGGGATGTTAAAAACACTTTAAATCCATCAAAAAGCACTTTGTTTGAAAAGGCAGTAAGCTGTAAGGCGTTATTTTTATGGAATGCGATTTCACAAATGCCTTGGTTGATGAGCTGAATGGTGTAATGTTGCCAGTCTTTCCATGAAATATCACGACCAATACCAAAGGTTTTTATGTGATCTAAAGCTTTTTCTAAAATGGTTGCATTTCTAGCGCCTCTTAACACATCTATGATCGTTCCTGTAGCCTCTTGTTCCTTAACACGTTTAATGGTCGATAATATTTTTTGAGCAATAATGGTCCCATCAAAAAATTTCGGCGGGTTTTTACAAACATCGCAATTGCCACAGTTGTTTTCCAGTAATTCCCCAAAATAACTTAATAGAATTTTTCTCCGGCAAGTGGTGGCTTCAGAAAACTGTTTCATGCGTTCTAGTTTGGCAATTTGCACGTCTTCATTTGAAGCCCCAGAAGCAAATTTTCGTAGCTGAATGACATCGGCATAACTATGAAAAAGTAGGGCATTTGCTTTTAACCCATCTCTACCAGAACGCCCAATTTCTTGATAATAACCTTCAATGTTTTTTGGCATGTTATGGTGAATAACCCAACGCACATTCGATTTGTCTATTCCCATACCAAAGGCAACCGTCGCACAGACCACCTGAGTCTTGTCAAAAATAAAATCTTCTTGTATGCGGGTTCTGTCCTCAAAACTTAGCCCGGCATGGTAAGCATCGGTATTGATGCCATTTTGATTTAGTTTTTGGGCAATGGTCTCTGTGTTTTTTCTACTTAAGCAATAAACAATCCCAGATTCGTTAGGGCGTTGTTTTATAAATCGTATAATTTGATTCGCTCTACCATCGGCAGGACGAACTTCCAACTCTATATTTTTTCTATCGAAAGACGAAATAAACTGCTTGGCACTCGGTATTTTTAATTGTTCAATAATATCTTGCCTAGTGGCTTTATCTGCCGTTGCTGTAAGTGCAATTATGGGCGTATTGGGCAGTGTTTTTTTTAAAAACCCTAATTGCTGGTACGAGGGTCTAAAATCATGCCCCCAAGAAGAAATACAATGGGCTTCATCTATTGCAACGCAACTTATATGGGTTTCATTTAAAATATTTTCTAAACCCGCTAAACTCTCAGGCGCGACATAGATTAGTTTAAGTTCTGCATTAATAATCGCGTTAACAATGGCTTGTTGTTCTGCACCATCTTGGCTACTATTAAAAAATGCTGCCTGAATTCCGTTGGCATTTAAACCATCAACTTGATCTTTCATTAAGGCAATTAGAGGCGAAATAACCAGAGTGACCCCTTTAAAAAGAGTTGCAGGTAATTGGAAGCAAATAGATTTACCACCACCTGTTGGCATAATTACTAAAGTATCTTTCCCTTCTAAAACGTTTTCTATAATATGTTGTTGTTTATCTCGAAAACGATCATAGCCAAAATACGTTTTTAACGAAGTGAGTAATTGTGTTTCAGATACCGTATCTGTCATTCTGTAAAGTTTAATCCCCAAAATTACATATTTATATTGTTTTTGCGATATTTTGAGCATCAGATTTAATTAACGTGATTTCGATGCAATAAAATTTACGTTAGTCAGAGTGATTTTCGATAGAAAATTGTATCGAAGACCAGTAAATTTTCAATCAAAAGCCTAATTTCGATACAATTTTTCTTCGTTTCACTTTGAAAAATCACTCAATTTGACGGCTTTTTCATTCTAAATCCTTAGATCATAGAAATCACGTTAATTAAGGAGTTATTAACGAGGGTTGG
>CALDCO010000312.1 GCA_937937185.1 uncultured Flavobacteriaceae bacterium | reverse complement strand
CCAAAGCGCGTTCATTTACTTTTTTTTTGCAATGACTTTCAATATGCACACGAATTTCTCCAGAAGTATTTAACTCTGCTTCACGAATTGCAGCAACAATTTCTTGTTCTTCGATATTACTTAGAAAACTTTCAACGGTATTTCCCATAAACCAGTTTAAAAATCGAAATTTACATCGGGAGCATTTTCACTACCAGCTTCAGCTTTATAGTAGCTTAAATCATCAAATCCAAAAATCCCCGCTAATATGGAGTTAGGAAAACGCTTTACATGTTTATTGTAGGGCTCTACAGATTCGTTAAAACGATCTCTAGACACATTAATTCTATTTTCTGTGCCTTCAAGTTGAGATTGCAATTCTAAGAAATTTTGATTTGCTTTTAAATCAGGGTAACGCTCTACGGTTACTAATAAACTTTTTAGAGCACCACTTAAGCCACCCTGTACTTTATTAAATTTAGCCAGTTGTTCAGGTGTAATATTTGAAGGATCTATTGTTATTGAAGTCGCTTTAGCTCGGGCATTAATAACGGCTTCTAATGTACCTTTTTCAAAATCTGCAGCACCCTGTACTGTTTTTACTAAATTTCCTATTAAATCATTTCTTCTTTGATAGCTACTTTCAACATTAGCCCATGTTTTGGAAGAGGCTTCTTTTAAATCGACTGCGGTGTTATTAAAGTTTTTACCCCATGAGTATAATGTTACAGCGATTATTCCTAAAATAATTACTGGTACAAGCCATTTTTTCATAATTGTAGAATTTTAAAGTTGATTTTTTAGTTTAATAAGTTGATTTTTTACATTTTCTAATTTACTTATAATTTCAAAATTAGATAATGATTTGTGCTTTTCTTCCTTAAGATGTGTTTTTGCCCCCTCAAGCGTAAAGCCACGTTCTTTAACTAAATGATAAATAAATTTAAGATTTTTAATGTCTTCGGGCGTAAATTTTCTATTGCCTTTGGCATTTTTTTTAGGTTTTAATACATCAAATTCTTTTTCCCAGAAACGTATAAGAGAGGTGTTAACGTTAAATGCTTTAGCGACTTCGCCAATAGCATAATAACGTTTTTCTGGAAGGTCTATTTGCATTAATCTAGAGATTGATTTTCAACGGAAGCGCGTTTTAATAATTTATTAAATTCTGAAGCAGACAAACTCCCATAATAAAAATTAATAGGATTAATGCGTTTGCCGTCTTTCCATATTTCATAATGCAGGTGCGGTGCTTCAGAGCGACCAGTGCTACCAACAAACCCAATTAAATCACCACGTTTAACTTTCTGATTTCTTTTAACGTTATACTTGTATAGGTGTGCATAGAGCGATTTATACCCATATCCATGATCGATCCTGATATGTTTTCCATAACCAGAAGATCTTCCGTCTGCTCGTTTTATAACCCCATCTCCCGAAGCGTATACAGGCGTGCCTCTTGGTGCAGTAAAATCCATACCTTTATGAAACTTTTTTGCTTTGGTAAAGGGATCTGTTCTGTACCCGTAGCCAGAAGCCATTTTTTTCAAATCTTCGTTCCTTACAGGTTGAATGGCTGGTATGGCTTCAAGTAACTTTTCTTTTTCTTCAGCTAAAACTTTTATTTCGTCTAAAGATTTAGATTGAACAACGATCTGTTTCTGTAAGATATCAATACGCTTGTTGCTTTCAATAATAAGTTTAGAATTATCAAAACCTTCTAAATTTTTGTATCGGTTTATACCTCCAAAACCGGCTCTTCTCTGCTCCTCAGGAATAGGGTTTACCTCAAAATACAAACGATAAATATTATTATCTCTATCTTGTATATTCGCCAAAACAGCTTCGGCTTCATCCATTTTTTTATTCAATAAGTTAAATTGCAATTGCATATTTGTTAACTCTCTTTTTATTGCTTTTTCTTTTGGAGATTCAAAAAACTGACCCGCAATAAAAACACTAAGGAGTCCAAAAAGAGCAGCAGCAGTTAAAAACCCCAATGCATACTTTAAGGTTCTCCTTTTTTTACGCTTTATTTTTTTATAGGAAAGCGTTTCTGCGTCGTAATAATATTTTACCTTGCTCATTATCTGTTAAATGGAATTATTAAGTGGTTAACCTAAATCCATAAAAAGGCTATTTGTAAATATGGGAATAAACAAACCTACAAAAATATTTCCACTAATAATTTACAAAATAACGACATAATATATTTAAACTATTTATGCTCATTACATTATTTAGAATAAATTTGCAGAGATAAAGTGGTTTAAACTTTTTTTATTTAAGTGAAAAATAGTGTTTTTGTGTTCAGATACAGGAATTTTCAGCAAATTGAAAAAAGTTTAAACCACTTCGATATCTAAAAAAAGCCCCTAAAACTTAAGCTGCTTTAGTAAAAAACGATAGTATACATTTTATGAATTCTCAAGACATACGTTCTAAATTTTTATCTTTTTTTGAAAATAAAAAACATGAGATAGTGGCTTCGGCGCCATTAGTTTTAAAAAACGACCCTACTTTAATGTTTGTTAATTCAGGAATGGCACCTTTTAAAGAATATTTTTTAGGGCATTCTATGCCAAAAAATAGACGATTAGTAGATTCACAAAAATGTTTAAGAGTATCAGGTAAGCATAACGATTTAGAGGAAGTGGGTTACGATACTTACCATCACACGCTTTTCGAAATGCTAGGCAATTGGAGTTTTGGAGATTATTTTAAAAAAGAAGCCATTTCTTGGGCCTGGGAACTTCTAACAAAAGAATATGGAATCGATAAGAATAATCTATACGTCACTGTTTTTGAGGGAAGCAATGACCGCGATCAATTGCCAATGGACCAAGAAGCGTACGATTTTTGGAAAGCTATCGTTCCTGAAAATCAAATTCTTATGGGCAATAAGAAAGATAATTTTTGGGAAATGGGAGAGCAAGGACCGTGTGGGCCTTGCAGCGAAATTCATGCCGATATTCGTTCGGCTGAAGAAAAAGCAAAGCTGCCTGGGAAGGATCTGGTAAATAAGGACCACCCGCAAGTAGTGGAGATATGGAATTTAGTATTTATGCAATACAATAGAAAAGCCAATGGCGCTCTAGAAAATTTGCCGAATAAGCATATTGATACAGGAATGGGCTTTGAGCGTTTATGTATGGTTTTACAAGGTGTTCAATCTAATTACGATACCGATGTGTTTACACCAATTATTCGAGAAATAGAAACCATTACCAATACCAATTATAACAAAGAAGAAAAAGTAAGTATTGCCATTCGAGTGATAAGCGATCATGTTAGAGCGGTTGCTTTTTCAATTGCCGATGGACAATTGCCAAGCAATACTGGTGCGGGTTATGTGATACGTCGTATTCTAAGACGTGCTGTGCGTTATGGTTTTACTTTTTTAGATAAAAAAGAACCCTTTATTTATAGATTGGTCGATGTGCTAAGCCGCAAAATGGGTAAAGCGTTCCCTGAATTGATTACGCAAAAGCAATTAATTGAAAATGTTATTAAAGAAGAAGAAACCTCGTTTTTAAGAACATTAGATCAAGGGTTATTGCTGCTAGATCGTATTATAGAAACTAATAAAGGAAAAGAGGTCTCTGGAGAAAAAGCATTTGAATTGTATGACACTTATGGGTTTCCTATCGATTTAACCGCGTTAATCCTTTCTGAAAAAGGGATGAGTTTAGACGAAGCTGGTTTTAAAAAAGAATTACAAAAACAAAAAGACCGTTCGCGAGCGGCGGGCGAAATGTCTACAGGCGATTGGACCGTTTTAGTAGAAGATGCAATAGAAGAATTTATAGGCTATGACACTTTAGAAGCCAATGTGAAACTTACTAGATACCGAAAAGTAGTTTCAAAAAAAGAGGGTGAATTATACCAAATGGTTTTTAATTTAACGCCTTTTTATGCAGAAGGCGGAGGTCAAGTTGGTGATAAAGGTTATTTAGAAATGCCTAATGGCGATGTGGTATATATTGTGGATACAAAAAAAGAAAATAATCTTATTATTCATTTTTCAAAAAATTTGCCCAAAAATTTAAACGAGACCTTTAGAGCAGTAGTCGATCAAAAACAACGGTATAGAACAGAATGTAATCATAGCGCAACACATTTATTACACCAAGGATTAAGAGAGGTGTTAGGAACTCATGTAGAGCAAAAAGGAAGTGCCGTACATTCTAAATATTTACGCTTTGATTTTTCACATTTTTCGAAATTGACAGTAGAAGAATTGCGAGAAGTTGAAGATTTTGTTAATCGAAGAATTGAAGGAAAACTTGCTTTAGAAGAAAATAGAAATGTACCCATGGAAAAAGCAATTGCAGAAGGAGCTATGGCTTTATTTGGTGAAAAATATGGCGATACTGTGAGAACGATTCGTTTTGGACAATCTATAGAACTTTGTGGAGGGACGCATGTTAAAAACACAGCAGATATATGGCATTTTAAAATTGTATCTGAAAGTGCAGTAGCTTCAGGAATTCGAAGAATAGAAGGGATTACTAATGATGCGGTTAAAGATTTTTATTTCAATAATAATAGAGCTTATTTTGAAATGAAAGACTTATTGAACAATGCAAAAGAGCCTGTTAAAGCGCTGGAGACTTTGAAAAATGAAAATTTAAATCTTAAAAAGGAAATAGAAGTCTTGCTAAAAGACAAAGCAAAGCATGTAAAAAACGAATTAATTAATGAGTTAGTAGAAATTAATGGCATTCAGTATTTATCGAAACAAGTCGATTTAGATGTAGCAGGAATTAAGGATGTGGCTTTTGGTTTGGGTGAAAAACAAAAAAATCTATTTTTGTTATTTGGTACAGCGAATGGCGAAAAGGCAATGTTAACCTGTTATATTTCTAAAGAATTGGTTGCAGAACGAAGTTTAGATGCTGGAAAAGTGGTTCGCGAATTAGGCAAATTAATTCACGGTGGTGGTGGTGGACAACCGTTTTATGCTACTGCTGGTGGAAAAAACCCTAATGGTTTGGAAAAAGCTTTAAATGAAGCTAAAAAATATATTGAGTAATTAAATTTATACGCCTGCCTTATTATTAAGGTCTGGTAATGTGCTTATCTCTGTGAAACTTCAAACCCAAATACCTTTTAAAATAGAGTCTAATCGAATAGATTACGATTCAAAATTAGTATTAATCGGGTCTTGTTTTACTAAAAACATTGGAGATAAAATTAATTATTTTAAATTTCAGAATAGCATAAACCCTTTTGGTATTTTATTTCATCCCAAAGCTATTGAAACATTAGTAGTTAATGCAATCTCTGGTAAAGAATATAAGGATAGAGATGTTTTTTTTCATAATGAGCAATGGCATTGCTATGAGTCGCATTCTAAATTAAGTCATGCAAGCAAATTAATATTATTAGAGGCTTTAAATGAAAATATAAAAGTGACTAATAAACAAATTCAAGAGGCTTCTCATATTATAATAACCTTGGGAACGGCATGGGTTTTTCGCTTGGTGGAAAATGGTGTCGTAGTCGCTAATTGCCACAAAGTATCGCAAAAAACATTTAAAAAGGAATTATTATCTGTAAGTGCTATTGTTGAGAGCTTAAACATAATAGCAAATGCTATAAAAAAAAGTAACTCTAAGGCGACCCTTATTTTAACAGTATCGCCAGTGCGACACCTTAAAGACGGTTTTGTAGAAAATACACAAAGTAAAGCGCATTTAATTTCAGGGATTCATGCATTTTTAAATCAAAATAATCGTTCCTCTTATTTTCCTTCTTATGAAATTATGATGGATGAACTTAGAGATTATCGTTTCTATAAACAAGACATGTTGCACCCTAACGATACGGCGGTTAGTTATATCTGGGAGTGTTTCAAAAAAGCATGGATTGATAAAAAAGCGTTAAAAACCATGCAAGAGATAGAGGCCATTCAAAAAGGGTTAATGCATAAACCTATTAATCCGAAATCTGAAGCTCATCTCAGATTCCTTGCACGCATTGAAGCTATGAAAAATAAGGTGACAAAAAAACATCCTTTCTTACAGTTTTAATGCTAACTTCTTTCTGTATTTAGCAGCAAATGAGTTTTTTAGTTCATTAGAACATGAGACATACGATCTAAAGGGTTTATTTTACTTCAATGAGTGTTTAATTTTTATTATATGAGTTTTTTAGGAGTTAAAAACCCAAAAATGAGCTTTATAAATGAGTTTTTTATGAGGTGTAAAAAGTGTGAGTTATTTCATATCAACATAGTTTTGTAAAAAAAATACACTAATGAAAAATTTACACTATGCATTAATACTTTCTCTATTCTTGTTTTCTTGCTCAGACGAGGATTTAAAAGGCGATCAGGAAACTATTAATAAGAATTTAGAACAATTAGTTTTGTTAAAAAAAACGATAAGTAAGTCATCAAACGGCGATAGTATTACGCAACAATACGAATATGATGGTAATAAACTAATGGCTATTAAGTCTTCTAATGACACCCGTCAAATATTTAATTACAAGGATAATACTCTTGTGTCTGTAACTGAGTATTTGGAAGATGGTAATAAGATAAAGAGCAAATTAAGTTATGATTTTAAAGGTAGGTTGGTACGAGTAGTAGAGCAAAACCAAAGCGGGTATGAGATTATTAATGAATACGCTTACCCTACAGATAGTACAATGGTTTTTAATATTGGTAAAGCATCAATTACGTATAGCACAGATCGTAGAACAGGGAATTTCAAAGTGGCCATGGGGGAAGAAGAAACCTATTTGCTTAATTATGACAATAAAAATAATCCTCACAAAAATATGGCTTTTAAAAAAGTATTGAGTCTCTTTTTTAACACCAGTTACACTCACAATCAACTCTCTTACAAAAGAACTAAAGGGAATGATCCTGATGATTTATCGCATGCCGTTTACTATGAGTATAATTCAAAACAGTACCCCATAAAATCAACCATAACATATAATGTTGATTCTCGTGAGACAGCTATTACTTCGCAGACGCTATATTTTTATGAATAGCA
>CALDCO010000311.1 GCA_937937185.1 uncultured Flavobacteriaceae bacterium | reverse complement strand
GCACCAGAAAATGATGTTCTCAATGAAATTGAAATACTACACGAGTTGTTTCAAGAAGGGTTAGAGTACTATCATTTAAGGAAACCAAATAAGAATTATAAAGCACATTGTGAGTATTTAAATCGAATCGATTCAAAATACCATAATAAGATTGTAGTACACTATTTTCATGAGCTGGTGAATGCATTTAATTTAAAAGGCATTCATTTTCAGGAACAAAAACGAAGAGATCATATCGATAATCCTGGGCAGTATTTTAAAAACTTAAAGATGTATGGAAAAACAATTAGTTCTTCTTTTCATGAACTAGAAGAACTAGAAAACTGCGATTTTGAATTTGATTATCATTTATTAAGTCCTGTATTTTCCTCAATATCTAAACAAGGTTACGAAGGTAGAGGGTTTAATGTGAACCCTATTGATAAACGAATAATTGGGATGGGAGGCGTTTCAACAGACAACTTAAACGTATTCGATACATTAGGCTATAAAGGGGTTGGTGTTTTAGGTGGTATTTGGAATAGTGACACACCTATTGAAGATTTTAAAGTAATGAAAGCGCATTTTGAAGGAGTTAGAAATTGAAATTTAAGTAGAAATTGAAATTGAAATTGAAGTTGAAAAAAAATAAAAATTGAGAATTTTAAGTTAAGAAAATAACACATTGCTAATTGCTAATTGCTAATTGCTAATTGCTAATTGTCCATTGCACATTGTTAATTGAAAAAAAAATTGGAAGATAAAAAGTACATATTAACTATAGCTGGTCACGACCCTTCTGGTGGTGCTGGTCTCAGCTCAGATATTAAAACATTTGAAGCACATGGTCTCTATGGACTATCGGTTTGTACCGCGATTACGGTTCAAAATGAAAACACTTTTTACTCGTGTGACTGGGTGGCTTTAAAAACCATTCTTGATCAAATGGCTATATTATTTGAACGCTTTACTATTAATGTGGTTAAAATTGGCATTATTGAAAACTGGAAAACCTTGTATGTGGTATCAAAATTTCTAAAAAAACACAATCCATCAATTAAAATAATTCTTGATCCTGTTTTAAGGGCGAGTAGTGATTTTGATTTTCATGAATCTAATGATTTTTCGGCCTTTGAAAAAGCACTAGAACACTGTTATCTAATAACTCCTAATTATATTGAAATAGAAGCACTCTTTCCTTCTAAATCTATTTCTGAAACGATAGAATTTATTAGTAGTAAAACAAATTTATATTTAAAAGGGGGGCATCGAAAAGATAAAAAAGGGCACGATGAGTTGTATTACAATAAAATAGTACAGGTTAATCTGGAACCTAGCCATTTAGATGTTTTTCCAAAACACGGTAGCGGATGCGTGTTGTCATCAAGCATCGCTAGTAATATTGCTTTGGAACATCCCATTGAAGAAGCTTGCAAATTAAGCAAACAGTATGTCGAACAATTTTTAAACTCAAATGAATCGCTTTTGGGAGTTCATACTAAAATTAAAGAAGTTAAGAATTTAGAAATAAGAAGTTAAGAAACTATGGTGAAGACAAATACATTTCTAGATTTAATTGTTTTGCAAAAAGCGCATCTATTTGTTTTATCTACTTATAAAGTCACTAAAACATTTCCAAAAAAAGAAACCTATGGACTAACCTCTCAATTTAGAAGAGCGGCAACATCTATTTCATCAAATATAGCTGAAGGTTATAAAAAGAAAGGGATAAAAGATAAATTACGCTTTTTTAACATTGCGCAAGGATCTTTGGAAGAATGCAGGTATTATATCATTCTTAGTAAAGATTTAAACTACATTAATAATTTTGAAGAGTTAAATAAGTTGATTACAGAAGTAAGCAAATTACTCAATTCATATTGTAAAACTATTCTTAACTCCTTAACTTCTGAATTCTAAAAAATGAAAATTCCTAAATTACATTATATAACACAGGGAAAAAGTCCTCAGGATCATCTAGATAACATACAAAAAGCATGTACATCTGGTGCAGAGCTAGTACAATTACGTTTAAAAGGGATATCAGAAAATAAAATTTTAAAAACGGCACTAAAGGCAAGAGAAATAACAGGGCATTTTCAAACGCGACTTATTATTAATGATTATTGTAAAATAGCTAAAGAAGTAAAAGCAGATGGGGTTCATTTAGGAAAGCATGATACTTGTCCTCTAGAAGCGCGTAAGCTATTAGCGCCATGGCAAATCATTGGAGGTACAGCCAATACCTTAGAAGATGGTGAGACCTTAATAAAGAAAAAAGTAGATTATATAGGTTTAGGGCCTTTTAGGTTTACATCAACCAAGAAAAACTTAAGCCCTGTATTAGGAAATATAAGAT
The DNA here is from genome assembly GCA_937937185.1 of uncultured Flavobacteriaceae bacterium. Taxonomy (GTDB): domain Bacteria; phylum Bacteroidota; class Bacteroidia; order Flavobacteriales; family Flavobacteriaceae; genus JAHDGB01. The sequence goes on along the minus strand of CALDCO010000311.1, from coordinate 13,688 downwards.
ATAAGGCCATTTTAAATGAACTAAAAACCAAAACACCAGTTATAGCTATTGGTGGCATTACTACAGACGATGTGAACAGCATTTTACAAACAGGCATTTATGGGATTGCTATTTCTGGAGAAATTACTCGAGATTTTAATAAAATAAAAGTGTTTCACAAATTGTTAAACGTTGGAAGTGCCCTAGAACAACCCTATAGTTTTAAAAAATAGTACCTAAGATTATGAAAGATATATTAAAAATTGCCGACAAAACATTTAACTCCAGATTGTTTACTGGAACAGGTAAGTTTAGTAGTCCTCAAAACATGAAAGATGCGATCTTGGCTTCAAAAAGTGAGCTCGTAACTGTGGCATTAAAACGTGTTGATATCGAAAATGAATCTGACGATATGTTAACGCATTTAAAGGCTAAGCATATTAATTTATTGCCAAATACTTCTGGTGTAAGAACAGCTAAAGAAGCGATTTTTGCTTCCCAATTAGCCAGAGAAGCTTTAAAAACAAATTGGATAAAACTAGAAATACACCCCGATCCAAAATACCTATTACCAGATCCTATAGAGACTTTAAAAGCGGCTGAGGAATTAGTAAGACTTGGTTTTGTGGTTATGCCCTATATTCATGCCGATCCTGTTTTGTGTAAACGTTTAGAAGAGGTGGGTGTACAATGTGTGATGCCTTTAGGTGCGCCTATAGGCAGTAATAAAGGCATAAAAACATTAGAGTTTCTAGAAATCATTATTGATCAAAGTAATGTGCCCGTAATTGTCGATGCAGGAATAGGCGCGCCTTCTCATGCTGCTTTTGCTATGGAATTAGGCGCAGATGCTGTATTAGTTAACACGGCAATTGCAGTATCGCAAAATCCTGTGCAAATGGGAATGGCCTTCAAACAGGCTGTTGAGGCTGGAAGATTGGCTTATAATGCGAAACTAGCTCCTGTAAAAAATCATGCAGAGGCCAGTAGCCCATTAACTTCGTTTTTAAATAATTAGCACTACAAAGAAGATGTCTTTTAAAAATACTTTTAATAACTACAATTGGAATACTCTAGAAAGGGAAATCTATCAGGTTTCTACTAAAGAAGTTGCTGCAGTTCTTGAAAAAGAAAAAATTAGTTTAAACGATTTTAAAACTCTAATTTCTCCAGCAGCTAAACCCTTTATCGAGTCCATGGCAAGACGCAGTAATAGCTTAACAAAAAAGCGTTTTGGCAATACCATTCAAATGTACATTCCCATGTACCTATCTAACGAATGCCAAAACATATGTACCTATTGCGGGTTTAGTATGACCAATAAAATTCCGAGAAAAACATTAACCGATGCCGAAATTTTAAAAGAAGTCAATCATATTAAAAGTTTGGGCTACGATCATATTTTACTGGTTACTGGAGAAGCTAACAAGACGGTTGGTGTTTCCTATATAAAACATGCCATAGATCTCATTAGGTCGCAGTTTGCCAATATTAGTATTGAAGTACAGCCTCTAGACCAAGACGAGTATGAAACGCTTATTAGTGCAGGATTATATGCCGTATTAGTTTATCAAGAAACCTATCATAAAGCGACGTATAAAATACATCACCCAAAAGGGAAAAAATCTAATTTCGATTATAGGCTAGATACTCCAGATCGATTAGGCAGAGCAGGAATACATAAAATAGGCCTCGGTGCTTTATTTGGTTTGGAAGATTGGCGTGTGGATAGTTTTTACACGGCTTTGCATTTAAAATATTTGCAGAAAACCTATTGGAAAACAAAATATTCCATTTCATTTCCAAGACTTCGACCGCATCAAGGCGGATTAGATCCAAAAGTAGAAATGACTGATGCCGATTTGGTTCAGCTTATTTGTGCCTATCGGCTTTTAGATGAAGATGTAGAACTCTCTATGTCTACCAGGGAAAGTGAAGTCTTTAGAAACCATTGTATTCATTTGGGAATTACCTCTATTAGTGCCGAGTCGAAAACGAATCCAGGCGGTTACACTGCCGAACCAGAATCGTTAGAGCAATTTGAAATCTCAGACGAACGCTCTACTGCCGAAATAAAAACCATGATAGAATCTCAAGGTTACGAAGTCGTCTGGAAAGATTGGGCTAATAATTGGGAGTAAACCGATAAGTTAATTAGATTGAAAAACCCTAATAAATTTGTCCGTTCAACCGCTCCCGAAGCATCGGGAGCGCTCGACCAGACATCGAAATTTAATATTAATGCTTAGTAAAGAAGAAAAAACACAATACAGTCGCCATCTTATTTTAAATGAAATAGGAACAGCAGGTCAAGAGCAGTTAAAAAAAGCCAAAGTATTGGTAATAGGTGCTGGAGGTTTAGGTTGCCCTGTTTTACAATACCTTAGCGCAGCTGGTATTGGAACGATTGGTATTATCGATCATGATGTGGTGGATCAAAGTAATTTACAGCGACAAATTTTATACACGCATAATGATATAGGAAAATACAAAGCAAGTGTTGCAGCTTCAAGATTAGCGTTACTAAACCCCTACATTCATTTTAATACTTATCTTGAAACGCTTTCAAGAGATAACGCCATAGAGTTGTTTTCAAAATACGACATTATTGTAGATGGTAGTGATAATTTCCCTACCCGTTATTTAGTGAACGATGCAGCGGTACTTACTAATAAACCAGTGGTATTTGGATCTATTTTTAAATTTGAAGGACAAGTTTCTGTTTTTAATTATATAAACGGTCCCACATATCGTTGTTTGTACCCTAATCCACCACAAGCAAAGGCGGTTCCTAATTGTTCTGAAATAGGAGTTTTAGGGGTATTACCAGGTATTATTGGTGCTTTTCAAGCCAATGAAGTTTTAAAAATGGTGTGTAAAATAGGAACTCCTTTATCGGGAAAACTATTAGCGTTTAATGCGCTTTCTATGCAACAGCATGTGTTTTCTTTTAAAAAAAATGAGCGTATAGTAATTACTACTTTGGATAAGGATTACAGTAGTTTTTGTGGGGTGTCTTCCAAATTACAGGACATTACTTACAGCGCTTATAGGACACAAACTACAAATTATAATCTTTTAGATGTTAGAACAGATGCCGAGAGGGATAAGTTCCATATAGGAGGCCTTCATATTCCCTTAGATGAATTAAAAGAACGATATAATGAAATCCCTCAAGATAAACCGCTTGTAGTGTATTGCAAATCTGGAATGAGAAGCCAAGCAGCCATCAGTTTTCTTTTTGAAGAAAACTTTAATGCCAACCTTGTTAATTTAAAAAATGGATTGCTAGAGGCTCACCAATAAAAGCTAAAAATGTACTAAAAGCCAAAGCAAATTTTAACGAAACATTAATACTTATGTTCAAGCACCTTTTTTAGAAAAAGTGAACTATAAAATAAAAATACAAACACTTTTTAATCTTTAAATGTGGTAATTTTATGAAAAATTCAATCCTATTTTTACTTCTACTTATTTCTACAATATCTTTCGCTCAAGACGATACTAATGAAAAACCTTCTCTGGGAAATAACAATTCTCTAAAAAACGTTGTTTATGTTAATTTTGGTAGTTCTTTTCTATACAACGCTATCGATGTAAACTATGACCGTCTCTTATGGCAACCCCAAAAAGGATTTTTTAAAAACTATTATTTAAATGTTGGCATAGGTGTTTTTAGCCTGAATAGTCTATATTCAGGTCCAGATGCAAATGGAGTTATAGGTAATGTAGGTATAGTAGGGCTTACGGGAAAAAGTAAAAAACATTTTGAATTTGGTCTTAGTGCTGCCACAAATATAATAACTAAAATAACCTCTGATGATGATAATGAGGATTCTAAAAATGAGGTCTTTATTTTCCCAGAGGTATCTATAGGATATAGATATCAAGAAAAGGGATATGTCTTCCGAACTGGAATAGGTTTTGTTACCCTACTTTATATTGGTTTTGGATTTAATTTTTGATAGCAAAATTAAATTCTTCAAAAAAAATAAGTTAAAATAGCATAAAATGAATAACCAGTAATTTTTTTAATTGGGTTTACAATCTTATCCTATTTGAATCTTCATATACATTATAATCAATTAAAAGAACGAAATAATGAAATTCCTCAAGATAAAACGCTTTTATTTTATTGCAAATCCGGAGTGTGAAGTCAGGTTGCTATCAAATTACTTCTTGAAACCAATTTTAAAACGTCTCTTATAAATATAAAAAATGGTTTGATGGATGTGCCAGCATCAAAGTGATGAAAATTGAAAATAGTTTTCAATACTTTTTAAAATACGCTGATGAGTGATAGCGCGGACTTGTAGTCTGTACCCACAAGAGTAGGGGAGATTAGAATATTAAAAACGTTGTAAAGTTAGTTTTAAATAAGTCTTGACACGGATTTAAGGTGCAAATCCACCCTAGCTTTTAGAAGCAGATTTGTCAATCTTAGCAAAAGCAGTATCTTTGTATTAATTATTAAGACGCATTATTTTGATTAAATTATTATTACTCACTCTAGGCCTTTTAGGCATTGCTTTTGCCGGCATTGCTATAAAAATATGGGCTAAAAAAGACGGCGAATTTGCTGGTACTTGTGCGAGTCAAAACCCGATGTTAAACAAAAGTGGCGAGGCTTGTGGGTTTTGTGGAAAACTTCCAGATCAGTTCGATTCCTGTAAAGAGCCTCAACATTCTTAACATAATGCTATGCTTATGCTTGATGTTCTGTTCTACAGTTTTACTATTGTAGTAGCTATTCAAGCGCTCTATTACCTTCCGTTATTTGGGAGGTTTGCCTTTCTAAAACAACAAGACAAACTCGAAATTAAATCCAGGCTTCCTATTTCGGTAATCGTTTGTGCAAAAAATGAAGCCGAAAACCTAAAACGCTTTATCCCTTCCCTATTAAATCAAGAGTATCCTAATTTTGAAGTCGTATTAATTAATGATAATTCAAGTGACGATACGTTGAAAATTATGAGCCATTTTGCCTCAATTCATAACCAGATCAAAGTGGTTGATGTAAAACCAGTTGAAGTTTTTTTGAGCAAAAAAAAACAGGCGTTAACGCTTGGTATCAAAGCTAGTGAATACGATCATTTATTATTTACAGATGCCGATTGCGAAGCGATATCGCCACAGTGGATTGCGCAAATGGCAGCTCATTTTAATGAGAAAACTAAAATAGTGCTAGGTTACGGCGGCTATTTTAAAATTAAAAACTCTTTTATTAATAAACTTATTCGTTATGAAACCTTACTTACGGCTATTCAGTATTTTTCTTATTCAAAAATAGGCTTGCCTTATATGGGAGTTGGTCGTAATTTGGCTTATCAAAAAGCACTGTTTTTTAAGGCTAATGGCTTTAGTAAACACCTTGACGTTCGTTCTGGGGATGACGATTTATTTATAAATCAGGTCGCATCTCCTAACAATACCGCCATTTGTTTTTCATTAAATAGTATCACGCTTTCTGAACCCAAACGAACAGTTAAAGCGTGGATTACTCAAAAAAGACGGCATGTCTCTACCGCAAAATATTATAAATTAAAACATCAATTCTTACTGGGGTTATTTTATTGTTCTCAGTTTCTTTTTTGGTTTTTAGCCATTGCCTTGTTAATTGTTCAATATTTCACTGCGTTAACAATAATGCTAATTGTTATAAGATTTGCGATTGTATTAATGGTATTAAACGCCTCTGCAAAAAAATTAAACGAAACGAATTTAATAGTACTCATGCCTATTTTGGAATTATTTTTAATTCTTACGCAATTTGGTATCTTTATAGCGAATCTTATTTCAAAACCTAAGCATTGGAAATAAAAGAAGCTATAAAAAAAGCAAAAAAAAACGATCAAAAAGCCTTTAATTTTTTGCTTAATCAATTTTGGGATAAGGTTTATGGGTTTCAATTAAAGCGAGTTGAAAGCGACAATCAGGCAGAAGATATTACGATAAGAACCTTCTCTAAAGCGTTTGATAAAATTAATATTTATAATGAGTCGTTTAAATTTGAAACTTGGCTCATTACCATTTCTAAAAATATTCATATCGATTTATTGCGTAAAGAAAAAAGCTCAATTCGCTCAAGAATGTCTCATACTGAAGACCATTCTAATTATGAAATTTTAGATGAAACCCCTTCAGCTGAAGACAAATTAATAACCGAGCAAAACTTAGCAAAATTGTTAAGAGACATTAAAAAATTAAAACCTCATTACCAAGAGGTAATTCAATTAAGGTATTTTCAAGAATTTACTTACAAGGAGATTTCCGAAGAAATTAATGAATCTATAAATAATGTAAAAGTGAAATTATTACGGGCAAAAAAATTGCTTGCTGAAATCATAGCTAAATCAATATAAAATAACACCACTATTCATAAAAAATTAGTTTTTTGTGTTGAAAAACTTCGATTTAGCAAAGTCTATAACTGCGTTTTTTGCATCAAACGCTAAGTTTTTTATTGGTTTGGTTATATTCAAGAAAATAATTCTCCATAACCCACTTTATTCATGTTTTTTCATAAATAGATTACGCTTATCTTTGTAATTAGAAATGATGGCCTTATGAATACAGAAAAAGCTTCAAATATATTACCTGAAAGACAGGCGAAACCTAAATGGCTTCGCGTAAAATTACCTACTGGAAAAAAGTACACCGAACTTAGAGGTTTGGTAGATAAATACAAATTAAATACCATTTGCACCTCTGGAAGTTGTCCTAATATGGGGGAGTGTTGGGGAGAAGGAACCGCTACGTTTATGATTCTTGGTAATATCTGTACGCGTTCTTGTGGGTTTTGTGGTGTTAAAACGGGGCGTCCTGAAACTGTAGATTGGGATGAGCCAGAAAAAGTGGCGCGATCTATAAAAATAATGAATATAAAGCACGCGGTGTTAACTAGTGTAGATCGGGATGATTTAAAAGATATGGGCAGTATTATGTGGGCAGAAACCGTAAAAGCGGTTCGTAGAATGAATCCTAGTACCACTTTAGAAACGCTTATTCCAGATTTTCAAGGCGTAGAACGACATATAGATCGCATAATAGCAGTTGCTCCAGAAGTGGTCTCGCACAATATAGAAACGGTACGCCGGTTAACTCGAGAAGTGAGAATTCAAGCTAAATATGATAAAAGCCTAGGCGTTTTAAAATACCTAAAACAGCAAGGACAACGACGAACAAAATCCGGGATTATGTTAGGCTTAGGGGAGACCAGAGATGAAGTTATTGAAACCTTGCATGATCTTAGAAACCATGAGGTAGATGTTGTAACCATAGGGCAATATTTACAGCCCAGCAAAAAACACTTACCAGTAAAACAATTTATTTTGCCATCTCAGTTCGAGGAATATAAAAAAATTGGCTTAGAATTGGGCTTTCGTCATGTAGAAAGTAGTGCGTTAGTAAGATCGTCTTATAAAGCACAAAAACACATAAATTAATTATTCTTTGAATTAATGATTAAAGTCGCTATTAATGGTTTTGGTCGCATAGGCAGGCGTGTATTTAGATTACTGGAAGATCATAAAAATGTACAAGTCGTGGCCATTAATGATCTTGCAAATTCAAAAACATTAAGCCATTTACTAAAATACGATAGTATTCATGGGATTATAAAAGCAGAGGTAAGCTACGACTCTAAACATATTATAGTAAATGGAAACGCCGTTCCGCTTTTAAATCATAAACGAATAGAAGACCTAAACTGGACGCCTTACCATCCTGACTTTGTTATTGAAGCGACCGGCAAATTTAAGGCGGCTAAACAGTTAATGCATCATGTAAAAAATGGTGCCAAACGTGTTATTTTAAGTGTGCCGCCAGATAAAGATGAAATTAAAACCATTGTTTTAGGAGTTAATGATAAGCATATTCAAGGAAATGAAGTCTTAATCTCTAATGCCTCCTGCACCACAAATAATGCAGCGCCTATGATTCATATTATAAATGAATTATGCGGCATTAATCAAGCTTATATTACCACGATACATTCCTACACTACCGATCAAAGTTTACACGACCAACCACACCGCGATTTAAGACGCGCCAGAGCTGCTGCCCAATCGATAGTTCCAACGACTACTGGTGCTGCAAAAGCACTTACTAAAATATTTCCAGAATTATCTAATGTTATAGGCGGCTGTGGTATTAGAGTGCCAGTTCCTAATGGTTCTCTAACCGATATTACTTTTAACGTAAAAAAAATGGTGACTATTAAAGACATTAACAATGCTTTTAAAGTGGCTTCAAAAACAAGCTTTAAACATATTATAGAATATACTCAGGACCCTATTGTATCTATTGATATTGTTGGAAACACGCATTCCTGTATTTTTGATTCCCAAATGACCTCAGTGATAGGGAATATGGTGAAAATAATAGGCTGGTATGATAATGAAACGGGATATGCTAGTAGAATTATTGATCTTCTATTCAATTTGTCGGAAAAAAAATGACTTTTATCGGATAAATATTTATATTTGTGTATATGGCTATGTATATGAAGTCCCGTATCAACATATTTATTTTTTTAATACCCTTATTATTCTGCTTCTTTACAGTAGGTGGGCAAGACGATATAACTAAAACCAGAACCTTAAAAAAGATTGCTGCGATAACGGCTTCTGCTCAAAATAATATTTCAACAAAAAATTATTTTAAAGCGCTTGATGAATTAAAAAACGCTTTAGAATTAGCTAAAACGGTCGATGATAAAAAAAGTATTGGACTTATCAATTCTAAAATTGGTAAAATTAAATACGAAATGGAAGAATATGATGATGCCATAGGCTATCTCATTATGGCCGTAGAAGAGCAACGTCATGTTGAAGACAATGTTAACCTTGCCAACACGTACAAAACATTTGGTTATGTTTACATGAATTTAAAAGATTACAGCCAAGCACAAGATTATTTTAAATCTGCCCATGTTTTATTTGAAAAGCAAGATTTAAATAGCTATGAAGCTGAAACATTATTGGCTATTGGCAAAGCCTGTAATGCTTCTGGAAAACACGAAGACGCCAAAACCCAATTAGAAAATTCAATTTCCTTAGCAAAACGAAATAAATTTAATAAAATACTAAGTAGTGCTCAAATTAACTTGGGCTTCGCTCAATTTAAACTGGGCGATACTGCATCTGGAATAGAAACCGCTTATTCAGGCTTCAATATTGCTAAAAAAAATAAATATGCAGAAATACAAAAAGAAGGTTTAAAAGTACTTAGTGATTTAAATGATCGCGCAGGAAACTATAAACTCTCTAACAATTATTTAAAACAACACCTCAAACTTTCCGATTCATTATTACAGGTAAAACGTAAGAGTTTATCTGCCGAGCAACGTTTAAAATTAGTAAGTAAAACGCATATAGAACTCCAAGATGAACAGGTTTCAGATTTAGAGAGCGTTAATGGCGATTCTACTTTAGATCAATTAACCACGATATTAAGTATCGCACTCATTACCATTTTGTCCTTACTAACACTTTCGCTCTACAAAAACAATAATATTAGATTAAAATCTAATAATGTTTTACACAAAAAAAATAGCGAATTAATTACAGCTAAAGAAAAAGCAGAAATCGCTGCAAAAACAAAAGCCAATTTTCTCTCTACAGTAACACATGAACTAAGAACTCCTTTATATGCTGTTACAGGTTTAACCAATATGCTCTTAGACGAAAATCCTAAACCAGAACAAATTCAACATTTAAAATCGTTAAAATTTTCTGGGGAGTATTTATTAACGTTCATTAATGACATTCTTCAAATTAATAAAATAGAAGCTAATAAAGTAGATGTCGAACCTGAAGTTTTCGACCTTAAAAAGAAAATGACCAATGTGATCTCTGCATTAAAAAATTCTGCCGATGATAACAATATAAATTTACATTTAGAATACGACGAGAATCTTCCTTTAAACTACAATGCCGATCAATTAAAAATATCGCAGGTTTTAATTAACCTTATTGGTAACTCTATCAAGTTCACTAAAGATGGTGATATCTGGATTAGAGCTAGCAAAATTGATGAAAAAGATGGCGTTTATAACGTTCGTTTTGAAGTGCAGGACAACGGGATAGGGATAAGTGAAGAAAAACAACAGCACATGTTTGAGAGTTTCTCTCAAGGCTCTATTCAAATTAATCGTAAATATGGTGGGACAGGTTTAGGCCTTTCTATTGTAAAAGGATTAATTGAAATTATGAAAGGTAAAATCTATTTAAAGAGTAAATTAGGCGTTGGTTCTAGTTTCTTTTTCGAAATCCCTATGAAATATACAGATCAAGTTATTAAGGAAAGTCAAGCCACTTATTTTAAAGATGTAAGTGAAATTGAATTAAGTGCCGTAAAGATATTAGTTGTTGAAGACAATAAAATTAATCAAATGATCACTAAAAAGATTCTTAATAAAATGAATCTTAATTGTGAAGTTGTAGATAATGGAGAGGAAGCTGTAGATATGATTAAAAACGGCTCTTACGATATTATATTAATGGATATTCATATGCCAGGAATAAGTGGTATTGAAGCAACTAAAATTATTAGAACCTTTGACAAAGACCTCACTATTTTTGCGCTTACTGCCGTGACCATCGAAGACCGAATGCAAGAATTTGAAGATGCTGGGTTTACAGATATTATTCCTAAACCATTTAAGCAAGAAGATTTTGAACGTAAATTATTTAATGCATTAATGGGCGATAAAGTAGAGCCTAAAGTGTCTTAATCACAAAGTCTTTTATTATAGAATTAAATCGTTCTGCATCGCTAATGGCGATTTCAATTGGAAGGTAATATAACTTGTCCTTTAAAAGTTTAAAAGACTTCAGTCGCATAAAATCTTTCTCTGTAGTTACTATTAATTCATTTTTATTGAGCTGAATCGCTTCTTTCTCTGTAAAATGATAATGATCTTTATAGGCCGTATGCTTAAAGTTTAAGTGTTTTGATTTTAAAAAACTCACCAAGGGTTTAGCGTTTGCAATGCCAGTTACTAATATAAAGTTTGATAATGTTCTTAAAGACATTGAATCGTTTAGTCCAATAACCGTTTCGGGGTAATTAATTGTACTAAAAAACAGTTCTTGACCAACAAGAGGTTTAATTTTATGTTTTATTAATTCTTTTTCTTCATCAGCGAGGCCAATTGGGCATTTTGTGACCACAATTAATTGTGCGCGTTGAGCACCACTTCTGGGTTCTCGTAGATTACCTATTGGCAATACCCAGTCTTCTGTATAAAGATTAGAATAAGTGGTTAATAAGATATTAAGTCCTGCACTTACTTTTCTGTGTTGGTAGGCATCATCGAGTAAAATAATATCAGGTTTTGTTTTTGCGTTTATAAGGTTTGCGATTCCCGTTTGTCGATCTTCACATACAGACACTGTAATAGTATCCCCATACTTGTAATAGAATTGAAAAGGCTCGTCGCCAAGTGTTAAAGCACTAGAATTGCTATTTCCTAGCACATAACCTTTGGTTTGCCTCCCATAGCCTCTGCTTAAGGTAGCCATTTGGTAATCGGTTTTAAGTAATCGAACCAAATATTCTACCATGGGACTTTTGCCTGTTCCGCCAGTGCTTAAATTACCAACACTTATTAATGGAAAGTCATAGGTTTTTGAAGATTTTATTCCTTTATCATAAAGTTTATTTCTAACCCAAGTCGCGATATAATAGATGGGTGTAAAAGGAAAAACAATGTAACGTAATAATTGCATATTAGCGAAAGTAAAAATTTTATCTTTGTTACAAACATTAAATACATTCTTATACCATTTTAACTTTGAAATTGACATGAAATAATTATGATTGTACAAGAAGTAATAACTATTATTGAAGCAGAAATACCCACTGCCTACGCTGAAGATTTTGATAACGTGGGTCTCTTGGTAGGGAATAAAAACCAAACCGTTAGTAATGTATTGGTAACTCTAGATACACTAGAAACTGTTGTCGATGAAGCCATAGAAAAAAACTGTAACCTTATTATTAGTTTTCATCCTATCATTTTTAAAGGTTTAAAAAAAATTACAGGAAAAAACTATGTGGAGCGTGTTGTTCTAAAAGCCATAAAGCATGACATTGCTATTTATGCCATTCATACTGCTTTAGACAATGCCATTAATGGGGTTAACGATATTATTTGTAATACCTTAAAGCTTAAAAACAAACGCATTTTAATACCGCAATCTGGCACCATAAAAAAATTAACTACTTATGCGCCTGTAAAAGAAGTAAAAAATATTAGAGAAGCTCTTTTTAAGGCAGGAGCTGGCCATATAGGTAATTATTCTAACTGTAGTTTTAGCAACAATGGTACAGGTACTTTTAAAGGAAACCAAAATTCAAACCCTACAAAAGGAGAGAAAGACATTGAACATGAAGAAGAAGAAACTAAAATCACAGTCACTTTTGCTAAGCATTTAGAATCAAAAGTATTAAAAGTCTTATTTAATGCACATTCTTACGAAGAAGTCGCCTATGAAATAACCACTCTGGAAAATAAGAATCAAAATATAGGTATGGGTATGGTTGGAGAACTGGAAGAATCAATGACAGAAAACGCTTTTTTAACGTATTTAAAAGCGACGATGAATACTAAACTAGTGAGGCATTCTAAATTACTAGGAAAGCCTATTAAAAAAGTTGCTGTTTTGGGTGGATCGGGAAGTTTTGCAATAGCTAAAGCCAAAGCGGCAGGCGCCGATATTTTTATAACGGCCGACTTAAAATATCACGATTTCTTTTCTACTGAAGACGCCATCGTTTTGGCAGATATTGGTCATTATGAAAGTGAGCAGTACACAAAAAATGGTTTAGTCTCCATACTTACAAAAAAAATCACTAATTTTGCAATCATTTTATCACAAACAAATACCAATCCGGTTAAGTATTTTTAAATATGGCAAAAAAAGAAGTAACAGTAGAAGATCGCCTAAGATCTTTATACGATTTACAGTTAATCGATTCGAGAATAGATGAAATAAGAAGTGTTAGGGGAGAGCTGCCTTTAGAAGTAAGCGATTTAGAAGATGAGGTTGCTGGACTTAATACGCGATTAGAGAAGTTACTAACCAGCTTAAGTACTATCGACGCAGATATTAATAACAGAAAAAATTTAATTGAAGAGTCCAAAGCTTTAATTAAAAAATACAGTGAGCAACAAAAAAATGTTAGAAATAATAGAGAATTTAATTCCTTAACTAAAGAAGTAGAATTTCAAGAATTAGAAATTCAACTAGCAGAAAAGCATATCAAAGAATTTAAAGTGCAAATAGAGCAGAAAAAAGAAGTTATTGAAAAAACAAAAGCACATGTTAAAAGTCGCGAAGAGCACTTAAAACATAAAAAAAATGAATTGCAAGAAATTCTTACTGAAACTGAAAAAGAAGAATTAGCACTTATAAAAAAATCAGAAGATTATAAAAAGAAAATTGAAGACCGTTTAGTGGCTGCTTACGATCGTATTCGTAAAAATGTAAAAAATGGTTTAGCTGTTGTGCCTATTGAAAGAGGCGCTTCAGGTGGTTCTTATTTTACGATACCACCACAAATACAAATGGAAATAGGGGCACGTAAAAAAATAATTACAGACGAGCACAGTGGTCGTATTCTTGTAGACGAGCTTCTTGCAAATGAGCAAAGAGATAAAATGGCCAAGCTCTTTAAACGATTGTAAGCATTTTTTAAAAAAA
>CALDCO010000310.1 GCA_937937185.1 uncultured Flavobacteriaceae bacterium | reverse complement strand
TTCTAAATCCTTAGATCGGACTCACATTAAATTATATCTTTTACTAAAAAAATGCCTGGTAAAAACCAAGCATTTTAACCAATCTAAATAAGTGTGCTATTAATCATAATAATTTAAAAAAATGATTCAATTACTTAATTGGGCTTATTATTACAACGAAAAATTATTTAAAAATAATTCTTGAGGTTTAAACATAAATTTAGTAGTTATCCACTATTACTGGTTTTTCACTATTCTTCATCGCTTTGTCGAAATCTGTTGATAACACTTTTGCTCCTAAAAAAACTAAAAAAGCCAGTAAAAATAGGCGTATAACATTCTTCATATTTAAGTTCATTAAATTCGGGACTGTAATGTTGCTAAAAATAATTAAATATAAAAGAAAAATATTGAAAAATCGTTAAACAGCATGCTTAATATGCTTTTAATCGATTTTTTTACATTAAACCGAACGATTTAATACAAATTAATCAATAATGTTGAAGCCTGTATAAGGGACTAATACCTCTGGGATTACGATTCCTTTTTCGGTTTGGTAATTTTCAAGAATCCCAGCCAGTACCCTGGGTAAAGCGAGGGCACTCCCGTTTAGAGTATGAGCCAATTCGTTTTTGCCATGACTATTTTTATAACGTAGTTTTAAACGATTGGCTTGAAAGGTTTCAAAATTTGATATTGAAGAGATTTCAAGCCAACGGTCTTGAGCTGTCGAAAAAACCTCAAAATCATAAGTTAAAGCTGAGGCAAAAGAAACATCACCACCGCACAAACGTAAAATTCTGTAGGGCAATTTTAACGCTCTTAAAATAGTTTTTACGTGTTCCACCATTTGATCTAAAGCATTGTAAGAATTATCAGGATGCTCAACGCGAATAATCTCTACTTTATCAAATTGATGAAGCCTGTTAAGCCCTCTAACATGTGCCCCATAGCTTCCTGCTTCTCTTCTAAAACATGGTGTATAGCCAGTTATTCCTATAGGAAAATCGGTTTCATTTAACAATACATTTCTAAAAATATTAGTTCCAGGAACCTCAGCAGTAGGAATAAGATACAAATTGTCTTCAGTAACATGATACATTTGCCCTTCCTTATCAGGAAGCTGGCCTGTGCCAATACCAGAAGCCTCATTAATTAAATGTGGCAATTGGTATTCGGTATAACCAGCTGCAATATTTTGGTCTAAAAAAAAAGTGATTAATGCCCGTTGTAATCGGGCACCTTTTCCTTTATATACGGGGAAACCAGCGCCTGTTATTTTATTTCCTAATTCAAAATCGATAATGTCGTATTTCTTAGCTAATTCCCAATGCGGTAATGCCCCCTCATGGAGTTTAGGAATAATGCCTTCTGTAAAAATTTCCTCATTGTCTTCTTCCGAATTTCCCATAGGAACAGATTCGTGAGGAATGTTGGGAATTTGAAAAAGCAATGCTTTTAAAGCACTAGATTTAGTGGTTAAATCGTCTGTTAATTGTTTTGAAGTTTCCTTTAAATTAGAGGTTTTTTCTTTAAGTAAGGTTGCTTTTTCTTTTTGCCCAGATTTAAATAGCTCACCAATTTCTTTAGAAAGGGTATTAGATTCAGCAAGTGTGTTATCTAATTTTGTTTGTAAAGCGCGCCGCTCTTCATCTAGTTCAATAACCGTATTAATTATTTCTGAAGCCTCTACGTTTTTTACAGCTAAACGCTTAATAACTAAAGTTTTGTTTTCTCTAATAAAAGGTACTTGTAACATAATTTATTTTTAGGGTGTTTGGGCTAAAGGGCGCTGCCGAGCTTTCTCTATACCTTTTTATAAAAAACAAAAAAGGATGTCGTTGCAATCCCTAACACAAAATAGAACATCAAAATTTAAGACGTAAAAGTAGTAAGATTTTAGATTGATAAAAATAATTTATTATTCTAATTTAAAGAGACCTATTATAATGAAGTGCTTTAGTATTTAAAAAATTAAAAAGGTATAGATCTATTTACAATTTAAAATTACGGTTTTAATTGAGATGGTAATAACCAATCACTATGTTTAAAGACCTCCCAATTTAAAGCAGCGAGATCTGTATGCGGCTTTATGAGCTGTTTATAAGGTCGGCCATTTACACTTATTTTACAATCTACAAAAACAGAAATGGTTTCTCCTTTAGCAGCATACTCTTTTTTAAGACGTTGTGCAAACTGCCAGATCACATCTGGTTTTGTGCTGGCAATTCGTTGTTGTTTTTTTGAAAGATAATCGCCCAATTTTACAATCTTGCTTGATTGGTCTTTTTTGTTTACAATTTTATAAGAAATAATACCGTGTTTGGAGCGTAACATCATCCGCCAAGATAAACGATGGCCCTCTTCTGTCCAAAGGACATTATCTTGAATAAAATGATGGCGCAACGGCAATGCTATTTGAATGACAAAATAAACACAAGAAATAATTAATAAAGGGGTTTTATAATTTGGAATTATAACCCCATTGGTTGTATATAATGTTTTCTTTTTAAGGAAAATCGCTCTAACAGTTTCAGGATTAAAAAAGAACAATGAAAACGCCAACGATAAATATGGAAATACCCCAACTTGAAAGACGATAGAATTGAATAAGTGAAAGAAAATAGAAACAAAAAAAGCAAATTTTCTTGTCTTTTTAATTAGCAATAGCGGAATAATTAATCCGTCAAATAAAATGCCGCCATAAGCCACCAAATAAGGCATGCATTTGGCTTGTAATAGACCGCCAATTATGGGATAACTCTCTTTAGAGCGCATTAGTGTTTTTGGGACCGTTAAATCTAACCAGTCTGGATACATTTTAGCAATAGACGCATAGGTATATAAGATGAGTAATTGTAAAACAAAGACCCACTTACACCATTGCGGCATTGCCATTTGTTGTAAACTGGGATTTCTTTTTACATCTAAAGAAGCATACTTATTTGCGGGCAGAAAAACCATTATTCCGCTTAATAAAACAAGTAAATAATAATGATTATTATATGATGCTTTTTGCATAAAATAGACACTCGCCCACATTAGGGTAAAAGCAATCATACTTAATCGGTAGCGATAACCTAGCATAATAAAAAGTCCAAAAACACCCATAATCGCATAATAAAAATACATGCCATTACCGGGTAATGGTTGTAGCCACTCAAAGCCAATAAAGGAAAAGGTGAATTCTGGATCAACTAACGTTCTTTTTATCCAGCCTGTAAAAATAGCACCTACCGATTCTAAACAGCAGAGTAAACCAAAAATAATTCTAAAAACGATTAAAGCACTATTGTCTATGTGTTTAAATAAAAAATGGTTAAGCATTATTTTTTATATAATTTAATGCCATTATTTTGTCTTTTTCAAGTTGTAATTTTAAAGCATCGATCGATTTAAATTTTTCTTCTTCACGAAGTCTGGTGAGTAATTCTACAGACAAAATTTCACCATAAATAGAGGTGTTAAAATTAAATAAATGAACTTCTATCGTGTCATGCTGCCCTTTTACTGTAGGGTTATTACCAATATTCATCATGCCCCAAACAACCTGATTATTGTATTTGGTTTTCACTACATAAACGCCTTTTTTGGGAATTAGTTTGTAGGCTTCTTTAATGTGTATGTTCGCTGTTGGAAAGTTTATGGTTCTACCAAGACTTTTGCCCTTTACCACTTTACCAGTTAGCATAAAATGATATCCTAAAAAACGATTCGCAGTTTTAATGTCTCCCTCGCGTAGTGCGTTTCTAATTTTAGTCGAGCTTACTGCAACGGCGTTAATATCCTGTACCGAAATTTCATCAACCTTAAAACCATAGGTATCTCCAAAGGCTTTTAAATGGGTAATATTAGCAGCTCGGTTGCGTCCAAAATGATGGTCGTATCCTATAATGATGTGTTTAGCGTTTAGTTCTTCGACTAAGATGTTTTTAACAAACGCTTCGGCAGATAATCTAGAAAAAGCATTGTCGAATTCACGAATAATTAAATGCGTTAAACCAAGACGTTTTAAAATCATTGATTTCTCATCTATAGTATTAATAAGTTTAATGTTTGCATCTTTTTGTATTACCATTCTAGGATGCGGGAAAAAGGTTAATAACGCAGCCGCTAAATTTTTAGTTTCAGCAACTTTGATAAGCTTTTTAATTATTTTTTGATGACCAATGTGAACGCCGTCGAAGGTACCAATGGTTAATACTGTTTTTGTCTTTTTTTCTAGCTTAAATTTCAATGCCGTAACAGTTAGACTACAAAAATAGAAAAAGCGATTTGAAATAACCGAAATACCATTAGCAATTTCTTTGGACTGTTCGAGGCTTGCGATAAAAATTTTATCTAGGAGGGATTTGACGTAAAATAGTGGTAGCGTTTCGACTCTAACCTTCTTAAAAAACATTAGCCTTTTCTTTTTTTCATTAAAAAGAAACAAAAAAAGCTAGGTTTACGAAAGTTTGACTAAATTAATAATTGAAAAGCTTAGCTATGCTTTTCATATTATTTCCCATTAAAAGTATTCATTGTAATATTAATCCCTGCAAGGCCAAAAGATTTAATAATTTCTACAGCGGTTACAAGCCGTTCATTAAGTTGGTTTTCTTCCTCGGGAGTCCATTCTCCTAAAACATAATCGACCTGTTTCCCCTTACTAAAAACGGCACCAATACCAAATCGAAAGCGATTGTATTTCGTCGTATTTAATTTGTTTTGCGTGTCTTTTAAACCATTATGTCCGCCATCGCTCCCTTTCGTCTTCACCCGCAAACTGCCAAAAGGAAGGTTTAAATCATCTGTAATTACTAATACGTTTTCTAGCGGAATTTTTTCTTTAGTTAACCAGTATAAAATCGCTTTTCCACTTAAATTCATATAAGTATTAGGTTTAAGGAGCATAAAAGTGCGCCCTTTTAGTTTGTAAGTTGCTAGGTCTCCAAGTTTTTGGGTCTCAAAACTAAAGCCTTCATGTTTGGCCATAAAATCGAGTATTTTAAACCCAATATTATGTCGTGTATTTGCATACTTTTCGCCAATATTACCTAAGCCAACGATGAGATATTTTTTCATAGGATCATGTGCTTCTTCAGTTTGTTTTTTTCTGAATACATCAAATAGAAATTGAAACATGTCATTATACTTTCTGTAAAAGTAAAAAAGCATCCCGAATTAATCAGGATGCTTTTTTTATATTTCGACTAATGAAAATAATCGCTTATTCTGCTGCCGCTGGTTCTGTTGCTGGAGCTGCGCCTTCAGCTGTTGCTTCTGCACCTTCTTCACCTTCTTCATCTTCGTCTTCATCATCTACAACTACTGCTCTAGAACGTCTTACTAGACAAACTACAGTATTATCTGGATGCATAAACGTATAGGCTTCATTTTCTAGCGTGGTAATGTACAGTTTATTTCCAATTTTAAGGTCTTCAATCTCAGCATCTATAAAATCAGGTAAATTACCTGGTAAGGCTTTTACTCTTAAACTACGTTTGTTTTTACGTAAAACACCACCATTTCTAACGCCTTTAGGGTTTCCTATAAAATTAACAGGAATGTCCATAGTAATTTCCTTGTCTTTAAAGACTTGATAAAAATCTACATGTAAGATTCTATCGGTAACAGGATGGAATTGAATGTCTTGTAAAATGGCGTCGAATTTAGTGCCATCTTCTAGTGCAATCACAACTGTATGCGCATTTGGTGTGTATACAAGTTTAGAGAAAGCTAACTCAGGTGCCGAGAAATGTGTTGCTTTGTCGCCTCCGTATAATACGCAAGGAACCTGACCAGCATTACGTAAGGCTTTTGTTACTTTCTTGCCCACGCTTTCTCTTTGAGATCCGTTGATTGTAATTGATTTCATTTTTTATTTAAATTTAGTTATTTACATTATAAATTTTGAACTAATCGATTCATTATGATGTACATTATACATCACACTAGCAAAAAGATTGGCACAGCTTAAAACTCTTATTTTTTTACTCTCTTGTTTTGTAGGAATAGAGTCGGTTACAATTAATTCTTCTAATTTAGAGTTTTCTATTCTTTCGTAGGCGTTGCCAGATAAAATAGGGTGAGTGCATATTGCTCTAACGCTTAGTGCGCCTCTTTCCATCATGAGGTCTGCTGCCTTTGTTAGGGTGCCAGCAGTGTCTACCATATCGTCTACTAAAACCACATTCTTTCCACTAACATCGCCAATAAGTTCCATATGCGAAATTACATTTGCTTTTGCTCTTTGCTTATAGCAAATCACCACATCGCTTTCTAAAGCCTTAGAATAAGCATAGGCACGTTTAGAACCGCCCATATCTGGCGAAGCAATGGTTAAATGATCTAGGTTTAATTTTTTTAGGTAGGGTAAAAATATGGTTGAGGCAAATAAATGGTCGACGGGTTTTTCAAAGAACCCTTGAATTTGGTCGGCATGCAAATCCATCGTTATAATTCGAGTAGCACCAGCCGTTTCTAGCATTTTAGCCACTAGTTTTGCTGCAATAGGCACTCTAGGTTTGTCTTTTCTATCTTGTCTTGCCCAACCAAAATACGGTAAAACGGCAGTAATATGTCTTGCCGATGCACGCTTTGCGGCATCCAGCATTAACAAGAGTTCCATTAAATTTTTAGGACCAGGGTTTGTAGAACCAATAATAAACACTCGAGAGCCACGAATGGATTCTTCGAACGAGGGCTGAAATTCACCATCACTATAGGTCGAGGTAATAACATTACCAAGACTTACACCATAGGCTGCTGCAATTTTTTCGGAGAGCAAACGACTTTGCCCGCAAGTAAAAATTTTAGCTTCAGTTATTGATTTTGGCATGTTAAGCTCTTGTTTTATAGCGATAAACGCTACCTGATTTTTAATGAGGTGCAAATTTAGGCTTTTTTTTGATGTATAATAACATATTACTGTTTATTTTTAGGGGATTTATCAAAATATAATATAAATTTGCACACCTAAAATTGCGCAATTGTCACTTCTCTATTAAGTGAGAAAGTACTTTTAGTTAATTTAATGCTCAAGTGGCGGAATTGGTAGACGCGCTGGATTTAGGATCCAGTGGGGCAACCCGTGGGGGTTCGAGTCCCCCTTCTCGCATCGTGCGAACACGCCTTGACGACCCAACGAGGGCCCTATGAAGGTCGAGGTCAGCACCGTCAACTCCTACCAGCGCAAGCTCGAGTTCACCGTCCCAGCCGACGATGTCTCCCGCGAGCTGGACAACGCGTTTCGCAAGCTCGCCCGTACGGTGCAGCTCCGCGGATTTCGCAAGGGCAAGGCTCCACGCCGGGTGCTCGAGGGTCGTTTCGGCCCCAATGTTCGCGCAGAAGTCACCGACACACTGGTGAA
>CALDCO010000309.1 GCA_937937185.1 uncultured Flavobacteriaceae bacterium | reverse complement strand
TCCTAATATCGCCAATAAATTTTTAGAAGAAAAGAGAGAAAGCTTTTTAAAATACCTAGCTTCTAAAACTGTCGTTTTTGCTAAAAATGCCGATCTCCTATTTTCTAGAATTGATGCCTTTTACGAAAAAGCTGAAGACACCTTTAACGCGCTCTCTTCAGCACTTAAACACGCTAGCCCTATAGAGCTGTTCTGTAATTCGGCCCTGTTAAAACATCAGCTTTTAGATTATACTGTGGTGGAGTTTGGTGCTTCAACTTTTTTTGGTAATGACCCAATAACTTTTAATATAACACCTCAGCCTTCTTTTAATAAACAGTTTAATTTATTAATTAATAACCTTAATGAGAATAACGATAAAGGCTATACCAATTACATTGCCTGCGTTAGTGAGCAACAAGCAAAGCGCTTTCATGATATTTTCGAAGATGTAGACAAAAAAGTAAACTATTATACTATAACTGCTTCCTTACATCAAGGGTTTATAGATCATGATAACAAAATGGTTTGCTATACCGATCATCAAATTTTTGAACGTTATCACAAATTTCATCTTAAAAACGGCTATGCTAAAAAACAGGCCATTACTTTAAAAGAGTTAACTAAGCTAGAGATTGGCGATTATGTAACACACATAGATCACGGTATAGGCAAATTTGGCGGACTCCAAAAAATAGATGTTGAAGGGAATAAACAAGAGGCCATTAAATTGGTTTATGGCGAGCGCGATGTGCTTTATTTAAGCATTCATTCATTACATAAAATCACTAAGTTTAATGGTAAAGATGGTAAACCCCCTAAAATATACAAGTTAGGAAGTAAAGCTTGGAAAACACTAAAGCAAAAAACAAAAGCGCGTGTAAAACATGTGGCGTTTAACTTAATAAAACTGTATGCCAAACGCAAACTAGAAAAAGGCTTCCAGTATAAACCCGATAGTTATTTACAGCACGAATTAGAAGCCTCCTTTATATACGAAGATACACCAGATCAAATCACCGCAACCGCTGCCATAAAAACCGATATGGAAAGTGAACGCCCAATGGATCGCTTAATATGCGGCGATGTGGGTTTTGGAAAAACAGAAGTTGCCATTCGCGCTGCTTTTAAAGCCATCGATAATGGTAAGCAAGTAGCTATTTTAGTCCCCACTACCATTTTGGCATTTCAGCATCACAAAACCTTTAGCGAGCGTTTAGAAGAATTTCCTGTTACTGTAGATTATGTGAATCGGTTTAGAACCGCAAAACAAAAACGAGAAACCCTAGAAAAACTAGAAAAAGGGCATGTCGATATTATTATAGGCACACACCAATTGGTGAATAAAAATGTGAAATTTAAAGATTTAGGATTACTTATCGTAGATGAAGAACAAAAATTTGGAGTTAATGTAAAAGAAAAATTAAAAACACTAAAAGACAATGTCGATGTGTTAACCCTTACAGCAACTCCAATACCGCGAACGCTTCAGTTTAGTTTAATGGCAGCTAGAGACCTTTCGGTAATTACAACACCACCGCCAAACCGTTACCCTATAGAAAGTCATGTTATACGCTTTAATGAAGAAACCATAAGAGATGCGGTGAGTTATGAAATACAACGTGGCGGACAAATATTTTTCATTCATAATCGCATAGAAAATATTAAAGAAGTTGCAGGGATGATTCAACGTTTGGTTCCAGACGCTAAAATAGGCATTGGTCATGGCCAATTAGATGGGAAAAAATTAGAAGATTTAATGCTTTCTTTTATGAATGGTGCTTTCGATGTTTTAGTAAGTACAACCATTGTTGAAAGTGGTTTAGACGTTCCTAACGCCAATACCATATTTATTAATAATGCCAATAATTTTGGGCTAAGTGATCTTCACCAAATGCGTGGTCGAGTTGGGCGCAGTAATAAAAAAGCCTTTTGTTATTTTATAACCCCAGACTACTCTGCCATGACCAACGATGCAAGAAAACGCATCCAAGCCCTAGAGCAATTTACCGCCTTAGGAAGTGGTTTTAATATCGCTATGAAAGATTTAGAAATTAGAGGCGCCGGTGATTTATTAGGCGGTGAACAAAGTGGTTTTATAAATGAAATAGGCTTCGATACCTACCAGAAAATTTTAAACGAAGCCATAGAAGAGCTTAAAGAGAATGAATTTGCCGAGCTTTATGAAGAAGAAAAAGACAAAGTTTTTGTTAAAGACATTACTATAGACAGTGATTTTGAGTTATTATTCCCAGACGATTACATAAACAATATTACAGAACGGCTTAATTTATACACCCAACTAAACGGCATACAAACAGAAGAGGAGTTACTAGTTTTTGAGAAGCAACTTATTGATCGTTTTGGGGAACTTCCTATTCCTGTTGTCGATTTGTTAAATAGTGTACGCTTAAAATGGGCCGCGAAAAAATTAGGCTTAGAGAAAGTCGTTATGAAGCAAGGAAAACTTATTGGTTACTTTATTAACGACCAACAAAGTCGTTTTTATCAAAGTCCAAGTTTTACGCGTCTATTACAATATGTTCAAACACATTCTCAAAATTGTAAGATGAAAGAAAAACAAACAAGAAACGGTTTGCGTTTATTGCTTACCTTTGAGAAAATTAAAACCGTAAAACAGGCTTTAATTGTTTTAGAGGCTATTTTGGCTTAATTATTGTTTTACAAGTATTAAAAAAACATACAACTCAATGAAAAAATTACTTTTACTAATCGCAACGATACCTAGTTTTCTAACGGCGCAGCATGTAATAAAAGGTAAATTTTCTCCCCCTGAAGCATTTAAATTTGCATTTCTGTATAGAGTCACTCCTAAAACTTCAATATTTATTGATAATGCCGATTTAAAGAAAGATGGCAGTTTTAAGTTTGAGTTAGATTCTAGTAAAGTTGCAGGTACCTATCGTATTGTTTATGCACAACCTCAAGATCAATATAATTTTGATTTGCTTTATAATGCCAAAGAAGATGTAGAATTAACTTTTGATATGGAAAAGGGTGTAGAGTTTGTAGCTTCGGAAGAAAACAAACTATTAACCTCGTACAATAAGAGCATGAATCTTATTTCTAGTAGTGTAAGCAACTATTATAGCAGTACTCCAGAGAGTAAAAAAGGCTTTAAAAAAGTATTTAAAGTGCTTAAAGACACCCAAAGCGAATTTGAAAGAGCTGCGAGTAACACCCTATTAGCAAAAGAATTTATTAAAGCAAGCAAACCCTATATTCCTGAAAGTTACGAAAACCCTAAAACATTCTCTAAACATGTAAAAGACAATTTTTTCACTGCTATCGATTTTAATAATGAAACCCTTCAAAATTCTAATTTCTTAATCGAAAACACCATGAATTATGTGTTTAGTTTTGTTGATGACCAAGAAGATAATAATGCTTTAAAATCGAATATAGATGCTGCTGCTAAAGCGATGAGTAATGCTAACAGCTCTCTAAAAAAAACCATTTTACAAATTCTTTGGCTTCAGTTTGCCGAAGAAGAGAACGAAGCTGTAGCTAATCATATAGGTAGCAACTATTTATTAGAACTGGCAAAAAGTGAAAAAGACGAAAAATTAGTAACCACTATAACCGCCTTTGAGAACTCTTCTGTTGGAAAAATAGCGCCCGATTTTGAATTAGAAGTTATTAATAAAAAAAAGAAAATAGACATAAAAAAACTAAGTGAGTTAGAAGGTCATGATAATTATTTGGTTGTTTTTTGGAGCACCACCTGCTCGCACTGTTTAAAAGAAATGCCAAAACTTAAAGAATTAACGCTTAAAACTGCTAAACAGCAATTACAAATTATTGCGGTGGCCTTAGATAATGACATTTATCGTTGGAAAGACCAAACCTACGAGTACCCTAATTTCCATCATGTTTTTGCTGAAGGTAAATGGCAGAATAAAATTGGAAACGATTACAATGTCTCTGCAACACCTTCTTATTTTGTGTTAGACGCCGATAAAAAAATAATTAAGAAACCATACGATTTTGATGGCTTTAAAGAATGGTTCGACAGCCTCCCTAAATACGGTGCTGAACCCTTAACTTACCCAGACGAAGATTCAGATGATAAAGATGCTGAAGACAAAATGGACAAGGGAGATAAATCTGAGAAAAGAGAGGACTAATTATTAGTTTCTTTTTTATGGTCTAATCGATATTTCGTTTTTTAAATTTTGCAGTGATCTATTTTATTAGGTTTATATTATAGTTGTGTGTAATTAAACGAGACCGACAAAAAATCTATGCAAATAGGAGATATTTATAAATTCAGAGACAATCGGATTCGAATAGTAATGTTTGATAACAATGAAGTATTTTATTTAACGATTAAAGAAGACAATACTTTTG
>CALDCO010000308.1 GCA_937937185.1 uncultured Flavobacteriaceae bacterium | reverse complement strand
ATTGTATTAAAGTATTATAAAGCAAATTAAAACCAAAAAACTAGCTAGAAAGTCATTTTTAGGTTTGTATCTCCTAGATCTAATAAAATTATTGATATTTTTGTACTTCTTCCTAGGATTACTTAAATAATACGAAATCGTAATAGAGATATAAACATTGTGTTTGTTTAATCGTTGGCATTAATTTGATAGATATTGAATAACAATGTCATAATTTCAAAAAAACTTTTGTTAGTCTACTTATTTTTAGTACTTTAAATTTTTAAAGCCTTAAATCTAC
The DNA here is from genome assembly GCA_937937185.1 of uncultured Flavobacteriaceae bacterium. Taxonomy (GTDB): domain Bacteria; phylum Bacteroidota; class Bacteroidia; order Flavobacteriales; family Flavobacteriaceae; genus JAHDGB01. Next base: position 6,113 of record CALDCO010000308.1, on the reverse strand, counting down.
ATCATGAAAAATATTTTTTTATTAAAAACACTCATTTCTCTTGTTTTTATCACAACTTCATCATACTCTCAAACATACATAAGTGGAGGAATTAATGAAAATACGATTTGGACTAAAGAAAATAGCCCATATATAATAACAGATAATACTGTTGTTTTTGGTGACAATTCACTGACTATTCAACCTGGTGTAGTCGTTAAATTTGATGATAATATTCAGTTACGTTTACAAGGCCCATTAATTGCTATAGGAACCGATACTAATAACATTATATTCACTTCAAATAGTCCGAACCCTCAAAAAGGTTCCTGGCTTGAAGTTAAAATGGAAGGTGGTTCTTACACATTAGATTATATCATAATGGAATATGCTGATAGTGCATTAAGTTATATTCGTGTTCCTGGAGGTAGTAGTATTAAAAATTCTATATTTCGGTTTAACAATAATGCAATAAACGCTGACCCTGCTCCACAATTCCCTATTTTTATAGAGTCTACAAAATTTATTAATAATGATAAAGGAATTGCTGATTTTCATGATGAAGTAAGTCTAACTAATTGTGAATTTATAAATAATCGAATAGGAGCTGAAATAGTTGAAAGTAATATAGAATCATGCTTATTCGAAGGAAATACAGAGTTAGGTGTTTTTGTATACTCAACGAAAATAAAAAATTCTACTTTCATAAATAACGAAGTGGCTTTACACAAAAGTTTTAGTTATGGGTCTTTTACATCAGAATTGAGTGGGAATACAATAAAAAACAATGTTATTGGAGTAAAAATATGGGCATTTTCTTCTTCCGGTGTTATTAATGTTTCTAATAATACCATTTGTAATAATTCTGCTTATAATGTAGAAAATACAAGAGCAGGAGGAGCCGACTTTTCAAATAATTGTTGGTGTACAAATGATCTTAACGAAATAGAAAACACCATTCAACATGGTCTTGATGATATAAATCTTGGAGTTGTACTTTTTACACCAATTGAAACAGGTTGCCCAGATTCAACACTAAGTATTAATGATTATACTCAATTAAAAAAGAGTAATACCTTTTATCCAAATCCGGCTAATAGTGAAATCATTTTTGTTAATAATTATGAAAAAAAATATGAAATTTTCTCAATAAATGGAGCTCTCATCAAAAAAGGAATCACCAGAGATATGTTAAATATATCTGACCTCAATAATGGTATATATATGATAAAAGTATTTAATTTAGATCATTCACAATTTGTGATCAATAAACTAGTGAAAAAATAAAACTTCTCAACTGTAGAACACTCACCTCTTAAAAAAAACTAATGCCAACAAAATAAAACATAGCTAACAAGTGCTAAACCAAAAGGTTGGTGCTCATTTACAAAGACCGCCAAATTTTTAAATTTGGCTTTTAAAATAAAAAAGTAAAAACAAAACATAAAAATTCGGCTCTGTGATAAAACCAAAATGTAGTATCTTTTTACACGCTACGTTTCATACACAATACCGTTTTATACAATTCAATATGAACAAAATAGTTCTCTATTCAATAATATCATTTTTAGTATTTTCTTGTACCCAAGAAAAAATCAACACTTCGAAATTAACCATTATATCTAGTCAAAAAGCTACTGTAAATATAGAATTAATAAGACCTATCGATGGAATGATACTTTGGAATAACCATAAGGAGAGTTTACAAAAGAATTCCGAGGGTTTTTATAGTTACAACTTCAACATTTCGTCCCCAGAGATTATTAGATTAAATGTTGGAGAAGAAAGATTAAAAATGATAATTCAGCCAAACCAATCCTATCAGGTTGAAGCTTCAGATTCGACCTTGATTTTTAAACTTGACAACGCTAAGGGAAACGAGTTACTTAATAATTTACAAAGATCAAGCAATGGGACTGTTAGTGAATCAATGGAATACAAAAATGATTCCACTGCTTCTGCAATTACTCAAAAAGTAGATTTATTGAAAAACACTGAGATTAAACAGCTAGATTCTCTATTTGAAAATAAACAAATCGACGAAGAGTTTTACAAAATCGTCCAAAATGAAATTAATTATTATTATGCTTCCAAAATAAACAGCCTAATTATTGGCAAATCATATGATTCATTTCCACTAAATGAAGACCTTGAATCATTATTAGAACAAACAATTGAAAAGTATCCTGTGAATCCCAAAATAATTCCATCCAACTGGTTTGAATATGCAGAATCTTCAACTATTTATAAAAATACCTATGAACAAAAAAAAGCAGGTTTAATTACTTCAGATTCGTTGCAAAAGTTGTATTTAAATGGAAACATAAAACACTATAATGAAGGTATCATAAGAAAACATCTCAAGGGTACCTATCAGGAAAAATTACTAGCTTACTACATCATATTTTCTGCAAAACAAAAAAATTATGAAAAGTCAATAATTGATTTGTATGATAATTTTAAATTATCATTTCCAAATAGTAATTATTCACAATATTTAGAACCAGAGGTCAATGAAATTAGAGACTACCAAAACAAAATTAAAGGTGACCTGCCAAAATCAGTTACAATAATTGAAAGTGATAATATTGATTCTTTAAATGAGCTTTTGGTTCAGTTTAGAGGGCAAAAAATCTATATAGATTTATGGGCAAGTTGGTGTGCTCCCTGCAAGGAGGAATTTAGCCATAATAAAGAAATTCAAAGAATACTGGAAGAGAAGCATTTTAAGAAATTGTACATTTCCATAGATGACAAAAACAGAAAAAACAAATGGATGGAGAATATAAAATTCCATGAGCTTAATGGTTATCATTTTCTATCAAATAAGACATTTCAGATTGATTTTGCTGATAACTATACTTTGCATGAAGGAACATTTAGCATTCCTCAATATTTAATTGTAGATGAAGAGGGTAATATTATAACTAAAAACGCACCAAGACCAAGTGAATCAAACGAATTAAAAAAAATGTTGACAGACATTTAATTAAAATGTGTGCAAACAACGCATCAGTGTTGTGAACTTTTCTCCAGAAATTTTACGTACCTACCAAATGTTTGGTTTCTTGTAGGTTATTTTAATCACGTTAAAAATAATAATTTCTCTGTTTATTTTGATGCCAAACAGGTGTTAAACAACTTCTTAATCATTTTGAGATGTATCACTGCGATCAAATAGAATTTATTTATATATTTGTTTTACTTCCTAAGTTTAATTCTAATAACCCAACATCAAAGCAGAAATATAAAAAACTGTGTGTATTCAACTAAAAATAGTTAATCAAAAATAAAAATTATGAAAAAATTTTTAATCATAGTATTTGCCCTAATGACATCATTTGTTAGTATTGGCCAATGTGAAAGGATTATTTTAAATGGAGATCAAACTGATATTATAGATGCAATGAACGACTTGGCTCAAGATCCCGATAATGATGATGGGTTTGGCACAATAATTATCAAAGCGGATATTGACATTCTTGATACATTAAAAATTCCAAAAGGAATTAAACTTGATTTATGTACAGGGTGTAAGTTAATCGTAGATAATAACGTGCTTTTAGAGATTAAAGGGGAAATAAATAAAACAGCTGTTCAAATATTTGAGACAGAACAATTGAATCATAATATAAAAATTTATGATCAGCCCATTTACCCAGAATGGTTTGGGCTGTTTTTTCATCAAACCGATAAGGATCATTCAAATTCTGTTAATCAAGGTATAAAAGAAAATGAATATAAAACTATTCAAAAAGCCATAAATTCTTTAGCTCCCGGTGGTGAAATAAGATTTAACGGATCCGAATACCTAATTTATGAACCAATTATAATTAACACTAAATCCTTGATGTTAAAAGGAAAGGGTTTATATTCTGCAGGTGGTATTGAAGCAAACGACATCATAGTAGGTCGATCTGGTCTGTCTAATATTTTTCTTGTCAGAAAATTTGGAGCAAGATTTATTGATTTAAATTTTGTAGGATATAGAACGATCAAATATGATGACGATGATGACCCAGGAGAATATGCATTACCTGATTGCCCAAACGTTGTTAATGCACCAAAAGGAATTTGTTCCGAAGGTAATGCTTTAAGTTTTCTTGGCCTTGGCGATCCGCCAAATGATAATATTCCTGATAAAAATTTAGATGCCGAAATTACTAATTGTAGATTTGTTGATTTTAAAAACTGTGTCTATGCAGAAGGAATAAATCTTAAAATTGTAGATAATTTTTTCGGTGCTTGCCATACGGGGATATCTATTAAAAATGTACAGGGTGATAATATCGCAAATACTAAAAAAGAAGTTCGAGGATTTATAATAGATAGGAATAGATTTCATTCTATTGGAAGTAGTTATAGTGATAACGTCTTTCCGTCAATTACTGGGTCTGCTTGCATAAAAATAAGGTTTTCAACAGCGAATTATGCTAATCGTATTGAAGATGCAAATGGATCAAATAGATTTTATGCTTTAGGGTATTATAATCAAATTACAAATAATTATGCAGATGACTGTAAAACTTTTTTTGAAGGTAATGTGGATAGAACAAAAATCAGTAATAATTCAATTTTCACATCTGGGGATACGGCTATAAAGGCCTTTGGTGGTTCTTTTGGTGTGATCAGTAATAATATAATAGATGGATCGTTTACACAAAATGTATTAGCACTATATCCATTAGCACCTCAAGTTAGTGATAGAAGAAATTTTCCTACAGGTCATGGTATTCATGTTGATTATGCACATTTTACAACTATTCATAATAATCAAATTTCAAATAAGCGCTTTCATGGAATCTATTTAGAACATTCAAAAAATTCTTCAATTCAATCTAATACCATCATGGATTTTAATAGGCATTGGAAGGTAAGGTCATCAGGTAATGATATTCGTTATGATGGTAACGCTCAATATCCCGAACGTGGACTTTATGATGGTATTCACATAGATGGACATAGTAACAATATACAGAATATAGTCTCCAACAATGTTATTTCTATTACAAATCAAGAAGTAAGAGGAAGATATGGTATATATACAGGAAATGGAGATAGTTGGAATTTTATAAAAAACAATTTCATCCTTCCAACGAGATTGGTTGAGTCAATTAGAATTGAACAATAACTGGCTGCAACATCGTTGCTGTAAGTAATTGCTTTATTGCCTGCTTCTGAAAATCAGCGCAAACTTTAAGTTTGATGTGCACTTGCAAATTTAAGTGATCACCCCCGCGCTAATCATAGCCAAGACTTTAAGTGCAATATTTCAAAAAACCTACTATGAAACAAGGCTTAATAATTCTTTTATTGATTTTAACTTTTAACTGCTCAAGTTTAAAACAAGAGGAATCAGAACCTAAAAAATACCTAACCGAAGTTTTAAAAATAGTTGAAGAACACTCCATTAATAAAGATTCTGTAAACTTTAGAAAAATAAAAAAAAGCGCGTTTTCAAAACTATCAACTACAAATTCTATTGAAGACTGCTATCCTATAGTAAAATCAATTTTAAAAGCACTAGGCGATAATCACAGTTCATTTAAAACAAAAGCGCAAATCAATAAATGGCGATCGCCAATTAAACCAAAAGATATTAAAAAATTAATAACCTTTTCTGGAAAACGTTTAAATCACAATATTGGGTATATAAAAATGAAGGGGATTGTTAGTGGCGATGCTTCTTCAATTCAAAAATATGCCGACAGTTTACAGCAGACAATAAAATCTATCGATAATAAGAACCTTAAAGGTTGGATTCTGGATTTGAGAGAAAATAAAGGCGGAAATTGCTGGCCCATGCTTGCTGGAATCGGTCCGCTATTAGGAAACGGAATTTGTGGTTATTTTGTTAAAGCAAATAACAATAAAACCTCTTGGTTTTATAAAGATGGGGAATCTGGAACTAACGATTATATCATTGCTAAATTGAGTAAAACACCTTATAAAATTTATAATACTAATGCGCCTATTGCAATACTAACAGGTACTAAAACAGCAAGCTCTGGAGAAGTCGTGGTAACGGCGTTTCATAATAAAGAGAATGCCAAAAGTTTTGGTACAAATACAGCGGGACTCTCTACCGGAAATGGAAGTTTTCGTTTAAGCGATGGTTCTGTGATTTTTCTAAC
>CALDCO010000307.1 GCA_937937185.1 uncultured Flavobacteriaceae bacterium | reverse complement strand
ATCTATAACCCTATGGGTGAGTTAGTTTCTAATGCAAAGCATTAGAAATTATTTGTAAATCAATAGATTACATCAATGAGCTAAATCCTATTGCATAATTCAGGTTTAACAAGCAAAAACACTTTTTTTATACCTCAATTTGCTTAATTTTAGGAACAATGAATTTTAGATCAATACCAATATAACTTTGAAATGGTCTTAATTTAGGTAATGTGGTCAAAAATGGTTGGTGATTTTGTTAAAAATAATTTTTAATTTATCAGCCATTAATCCGAAGAGGACATAAGCTCTACTAAGGAACAACTTATTAGCTATAAGATTAATTTTAAACAGTAATGAAAAGGACTTAGAATTGGGTCCTTTTTTTTATTACTGGTAAGCTTTATAGCTAGAAAAACCTATGCCCAAAGAATATGCCACAACCTTTACAATTGTAACGTTGCTTATTATTACGCCTACTCCATTTTATGGTCGATAAACTTCACAAGCCAACAAGGCTTTTTTTTGATGTTTTCATAAAACAAAAAAAAATTATTGAAACCAGTTTCAATAAACTTTTAATTTAATCAATGGTATCGTAGGTTTTTACCAATCATTTTTGACCATTAAGCTTAATTTCATTAAAAAGAAAAGCCTTTATCCTACTACAAAACAAAGAGCGCCCAAAAGGCGCTCTTTTCATTAAGACTAATCTCACACATAAAACAACTATTATTTAACTCTCTCTCAATTAAATAATTGTGGATTGCCCTAAGTGTCTGTTTAAAATATTAACATTAGTATCATCTTGATTGTTTATAAAATCTTCAATAAAATCACCAATATCGCTAGTGGTATTTAATTTATAATCATCGTTAATATCTGGGGTTGTAATATTAAGTGCCAAAGATCTCTCTACGGCATCTTTAATTAATTGTCCTTCTTTAAAAAGCTTAAAATGTTCTAAAAGCATGGCCGCACTTAAAATTGAAGCAATGGGATTAGCAATACCTTTATTAGTGGCTTGAGGAAAAGAACCATGAATGGGTTCAAACAAGGCATATTGGTCTCCTATTGATGCAGAGGCTAATAAACCAATAGACCCACCAATAACACTAGCTTCATCACTAATAATATCACCAAACATGTTTTCGGTTAAAATAACGTCGAACTGTTTAGGGTTTAAAATAAGTTGCATGGCCGCATTATCTACAAATAAGAAATCTAGAGTGATTTCTGGATACTCATTTGCGATTTCGGTCACCACTTTGCGCCATAAACGTGAACTTTCTAAAACATTCGCTTTATCAACTAAAGTGACTTTTTTATTTCTGGTTTTAGCCGCTTTAAATGCTAAATGTGTAATGCGTTCAATTTCTGTTCGCGAATATTCGCATACATCTGAAGCCGTATTACCATTATTGGACACTTGCTTTTCTCCAAAATAAATACCGCCTGTTAATTCGCGATAAATACAAATGTCTGTATTTTCAATGCGTTCTTTTTTTAGAGGCGATAAATTCAGTAAAGAGTCGTAGGCCTTAACTGGTCTTATATTGGTATACAACTCTAGTGCTTTACGCAATTTTAATAAGCCCTGCTCTGGTCTTACTTTTGCACTTGGGTCGTTATCGTATTTAGGGTCTCCAATCGCTCCAAATAAAACAGCATCACTAGATTTACATAGTTTTAATGTGCTTTCCGGTAGCGGATCGCCTAATTTATCTATCGCTATTGCACCTACCATACTTTCAGTAAACGTAAAGTCATGATTGAAAGCAGAAGCGATTGCTTTTAATACCTTAATAGCTTGAGTGGTGACCTCGGGGCCTATGCCATCGCCAGATAAAACAGCTATATTTAATTTCATTTCAATTTTTTTAATTCTAGTTCTTTTTAGTGGTCTATAGGGTATCCCTTTTGTCTTTCAAAAGCCAGTATTTTATTTTTTTTACTTAACAGGAAGCCAATATCATCATAACCATTAATAAGGCATCTTTTTTTGTACGAATTAATAGCAAAGTGTTCTTTAAAGGAAGTCCCTTCAACAGTTATGGTTTGGGCAACTAAATTTATTTCTAATTGCGTTTCTGGGGTTTCTTCAATTTTATCGAGTAAAACCTTTAAAAATTCTGGGGTTACTTGTACGGGTAATAACCCATTATTTAAGGCATTCTCTTTAAAAATATCTGCAAAAAAACTAGAGACAATAACTTTAAAGCCATAATCGGTTAATGCCCATGCTGCATGTTCTCGACTAGATCCACAGCCAAAATTATTTCCGGCAACTAAAATTTTACCAGAATAAGCAGCGTTGTTTAATATGAAATTAGAATTAATCCTATGGTCTTTATGATACCGCCAATCTCTAAAAACGTTTTTACCAAAGCCATTTTTCTGGATAGATTTTAAAAAACGTGCAGGAATTATTTGATCGGTATCTACATTTTCGATAGCCAAAGGAATGGCTCTAGATAATAATGTCGTAAATTTTTCCATAAGTTGGTCTTTTATCGTTCTATAAACTTTTTAAACAAACACATCGCTTAGGTATTTAGTGGGATCAATAATTTTTCCTTCTATAGCAGTTGCAGCTGCGACTAGAGGGCTTGCTAAGATAGTTCTCGCCCCTTGTCCTTGCCTACCTTCAAAATTTCTATTAGATGTTGACATACAGTATTCCCCTTCAGGAATTTTATCATCATTCATGGCTAAACAAGCAGAGCATCCTGGCTGTCTTAATTCAAACCCAGCTTTAGTAAAGATGTCCTTGAGTCCTTCTTCTATGATTTGAGTTTCTACTTGTTTACTTCCAGGAACTAACCATGCTGTTACGTTAGTGGCTTTGTTTTTTCCTTTTATAAAATGAGCAGCGATTCTAAAGTCCTCAATTCTAGAATTAGTACAACTGCCAATAAACACATAATTAACAGCTTGGTTAATTAATGATTCTCCTTTTTTAAAATTCATATAGGCTAATGATTTTTCGAAAGAAGGCGTGTTAATTTTAGGGATGGTTTCTGTTATTTTAATGCCCATTCCAGGATTTGTTCCATAGGTAATCATTGGCGCGATGTCGTTGGCATCAAAAAAATACTCTTTATCAAATGCTGCACCTTCGTCTGTTGCTAGGGTTTTCCAGTAGGCTAGTTTTTGTTCTAACGCTTTGCCTTTGGGCGCAAACTTTCTATTTTTAATGTAGTCGAAAGTGGTTTCGTCTGGCGCAATCATGCCGCCTCGAGCCCCCATTTCAATACTCATATTGCACACCGTCATGCGTCCTTCCATAGACATGTTTTTAAAAACATCGCCTGCATATTCGCAAAAGTACCCTGTACCAGAGTTAGTGCCTAGTTTAGAAATAATATAGAGAATAACATCTTTAGGAAGCACCCCTTTTTTAAGTGTTCCATTAACAGTAACTCTTAAACTTTTTGGCTTGGTTTGTAGTAAACATTGGCTAGCGAAAACTTGAGCCACTTGACTTGTGCCTATCCCAAAAGCAATGGCTCCAAAAGCGCCATGAGTAGAGGTGTGGCTATCGCCGCAAACGATGGTCATGCCTGGTTGTGTAATGCCTAATTCTGGTGCAATAACATGCACTATGCCATTGTATTTATGCCCTAAATTATAAAGTGTGATGCCATTTTTTTTGCAATTCTGCGAAAGCTGCTGCAATTGTTTTCTCGAACGCTCATCCTTTATGGGCAAATGTTGATTTTGAGTGGGGGTATTATGATCTGCAGAGGCAGTAACTTGTTGCGGTCTAAAAATAGGAATTCCTCTATTTTCTAACTCATTAAAAGCTTGCGGGCTAGTTACCTCATGAATTAAATGCTGATCTATATACAGTATTTGCGGACCATCTTCTATAGCATCTACAACATGAGCATCCCAAACTTTATCGAAAAGTGTTTTTTTCATTAGGCGGAAATTATTTGTTGATAGATAGAACTTGCTTCAATGATTTGATGAATGTCGCTATCGTTTATTTCTTTTCTCTCATCAGCAAAAGTTAAAAAACGGGCATAAATAGTATCTAGTTGCAGTTTGGTTAGCTCGTAACCAATATTTTTAGCTCTATAGGCTAAAGCAGCCCTGCCGCTTCTTGCAGTAAGTACAATTTGAGACCCCTTTAAACCAATATCTTCCGGATTAATTATTTCGTAAGTTTCACGGTTTTTAATAACCCCATCCTGATGTATTCCAGAACTATGAGCAAAGGCGTTGGCGCCAACAATGGCTTTATTAGGTTGCGTATAAATTCCCATGCTTTCACTTACTAGCTGACTTAAACCGTAAAGCATTTCTGCATTTATATTGGTTTCTAAATTTAAACCTTGGTGCTGTTTTAATACCATAACAACCTCTTCAAGTGCTGTATTTCCTGCACGTTCTCCTATACCGTTTATCGTGCATTCTATTTGTCTGGCACCATTAATAACGCCTTGTATTGAGTTAGCAGTAGCTAAGCCTAAATCATTATGGCAGTGACACGATAATATTGCTTTTTCTATACCTTTTACATGTTCCATAAGGTATTTTATTTTGGCACCATATTCACTAGGTAAGCAATAACCTGTGGTGTCTGGGATATTTAAAACAGTTGCTCCTGCTTTAATAGCAGTTTCACAAACTCGGGCTAAGTAGTGATTGTCTGTACGGCCAGCATCTTCGGCATAAAACTCAACATCTTCAACAAATTTTTTAGCATAGCTAACCGCTTGAAAAACACGTTTTATAATCTGTTCTCTATTGGAATTAAACTTGAATTTTATATGGGAATCTGAAGTGCCTATACCAGTATGAATTCTGGGTTTTTTTGCGTGCTTTAGAGCCTCTGCCGCAATTTTAATATCGTTTTCTACTGCTCTTGTTAAACCACAGACAGTAGCATTTTTTACTTTTTTTGCTATGGCTTCTACCGATTTGAAATCTCCCGGGCTAGAGACGGGAAAACCTGCTTCAATAATATCTACTCCAGAAATATCTAGTTGCTCTGCAATGATTACCTTCTGTTTAGTGTCTAATTTACATCCAGGAACTTGTTCACCATCGCGAAGTGTAGTATCGAATATTTCAATTTTTGTGTTCGACATTTCTAAAGAATTATTTTTCTATCATGAGACTAATTTATATTTTGCTTATATATTAAGTTAACTTCGTTTTTAAATTCTTACGATGTTCAAACGAGTATATTTAATTTAAAGAGCTGTTAATCAGTGATATATGTATTTTTTTAATTTATGACTAAAGACCAAAAAGATAATTTATTTTTGTTGGTAAGATCGCTTACAAAATCAGAAAAACGACAGTTTAAGCTTTATGTCGGGAGGCTAGGAGTTAACTCAGATTCTAAGTTTTTAAATCTTTTTAACGTTTTAGACAAGATAGATCGCTATAACGAAGTACATATTTTAAAATTAACAAACATTAAAAAGCAGCAATTAGCCAATGTAAAAGCACATTTGTATAAACAAATACTCATTAGTTTAAAGCTTAATCCTTCCCATCAAAATATTCGATATCAAGTAAGAGAGCAGCTCGATTTTGCTTCAATTTTATATCATAAAGGCTTATACAAACAAAGTCTAAAGATTTTAGACAAAGCAAAAGAAGTGGCCATAGTAAATGAAGAAAAAAATCTAGCTTACGAGATAGTCGAACTAGAAAAGGTTATTGAATCCCAATACATTACTAGAAGTATTTCAGGAAGAGCCGACGAATTAGCCATACAAGCTAAAGAACTAAGCGCGGCGAATTTAATTACGAGTAAGCTCTCTAATTTATCCCTACAATTATACGGTATTTTTTTAACCACAGGCTACATAAAAAATGCTAAAGAAGGAAAAAGAGTTAAAGATTATTTTTTTGAAAAATTACCGAAGTACGATATAAAAAAAATGGGGTTTAGAGAGCGATTGTGGTTATATAAAGCCCATTTGTGGTATAGCTTTTTAATGCAAGATTTTTTAAATTGTTACAAATATGCCTCTAAGTGGGTGCGTATTTTTTATGATAACCCAAGCATGATTAGTCTTAATCCTGTATTTTTTATTAAAGGGAATAATTATTTGTTAGAGTCCTTATTTTTATTAAAAAACAAAACAAAATTCGAAGCGACCATAAATAAATTTGAATCGATAATTAATAGTGAAAAATTTCCGAAAGATGAAAATGTGGAAGCGCTGTCTTTTTTATATGTTAACCTTAACAAGATTAATCTCTATTTTATAGATGGAAGTTTTGATAAAGGCTTAAATCTCATTCCAGAGATAGAAGCCAAACTATTTCAATATAATAATAGGATAGACGAACATCATAAAATGGTATTTTATTACAAATTTGCAAGCCTGCAATTTGGATCGGGGAATAATAAAGAATGTATTGCCTATTTAAATAAAATTATAGTTAATAAAACCTTGTCTATGCGAGAAGATTTATTATGCTTTTCAAGGGTTTTAAATTTAGTGGCACATTATGAAGCGGGGTTAGACGATCATTTAGAAAATTTACTAAGAAGTACTTATAAGTTTTTAATAAAAATGAACGACCTTCATGAGGTGCAAAAAGAGATGATAAAATTTATTAGAGGGCTTCAAGACATTTATCCTCAAGATTTAAAGAAAGCGTTCAAACGATTGTACGAAAAGCTTAAAATTTATGAAAAAGACCCATTTGAAAAACGTGCGTTCTTGTATTTAGACATTATTTCTTGGTTAGAAAGCAAAATAGATAATAAACCTGTAAATCAAGTGGTTAGGGATAAATATTTAGAAGGCTTGAAAAGTTGAAATGGCATTAATTTAAAAATTAATCGAAAAATATTTGGAAATTAGTTTTTTATATCTGAATATTTGCACTCACAAAGTTCAATAACTTATTGAAATGTTATCAAGAAAGGTGGAGGGAATAGACCCAATGAAACCTTAGCAACCCTTTAGAAATAAAGAAGGTGCTAAATTCTACTTTGAAAATTCAATTCATTTATTGAAAATTCAGATAGATAACTCACACAGAATTTATGTTAGTACGTTCTGTTATTTTCTTCATAACATTTTTCTATTAAGTATTTAAATATCAAATTGAATGATTTCGATAATAATCGAGATTGATTTAATCTAAATTAACTCAAAAAAATTAGAAAAATGAGTACAAAAAAATTCGCAACCAATGCGTTGCATGCAGGCCACGATACCACTAAAAATGCAGGAACAAGAGCAGTACCTATTTACCAATCTACCGCTTATGTGTTTGATGATTCTGATGATGCTGCGGGCCGATTTAACCTTTCAGTACCAGGTTTTATATATACCAGGTTAAACAATCCTACGAATGATATTTTAGAACAGCGCTTAGCAGCGCTAGAAGGAGGAATTGCAGCAGTCGTTACTGCTTCTGGTACTTCTGCGATTTCTACGAGTTTATTAACCTTGTTAAAAGCAGGCGACCACATCGTAGCCTCAAACAGTTTATACGGAGGGACCTACAATTTATTAAGCGTGACTTTGCCCAGACATGGTATTACGACAACGTTTGTAGATCCTTCAAATCCTGAGAATTTTAAAGACGCAGTACAAGAAAATACAAGAGTGTTTTTTATTGAATCTCTGGGGAATCCTAAATTAGATGTTTTAGATATTCAAGCCATTTCAAAAGAAGCTAGAGCGAGTAAAGTCCCTTTAATTGTAGATAATACGGTAGCAACCCCTTACTTATTAAACCCTATAGAACACGGTGCAAATATTGTTATTCACTCATTAACGAAATACATTAATGGAAATGGGACCGCATTAGGAGGCGTAATAATTGATGCAGGAACTTTTGACTGGACTAATGGGAAATTCCCAGAATTTACTGAGCCCTCTCCAGGCTATCATGGTTTAGTGTATAGTGAAGCTCTAGAAGCGGCTGCATATATCGCTAAAATTAGAATTGAAGGTTTGAGAGATTATGGTGGCGCTCTAAGCCCTTTTAATGCGTTTCAAATTATTCAAGGGTTAGAAACTTTAGAATTGCGTATTAAGAAGCACAGTGATAATGCACTAGAATTAGCCCAATGGTTACAAGAACAACCTGAGGTTACTTGGGTTAACTACCCAGGATTAACGACCAGTAAATATCACAATTTGGCTAAAAAATATTTACCAAAAGGACAAAGTGGTGTGGTTACCTTTGGCGTAGAAGGTGGCTATGAATCTGCAAAAACAATAGCCGATACCACAAAATTATTTTCATTATTAGCTAATATTGGGGACACAAAATCACTTATTATTCATCCTGCAAGTACCACGCACCAGCAATTAAGTGATGCCGATCAAGAAGCAACAGGCGTTACTAAAGATTTAATTAGATTATCTGTGGGTATTGAAAATATAGAAGATTTAAAAACCGACTTAAAAGAAGCTTTCGCTGCAATAAAAACCGAAATACATTCTTAAAAAAAAGCGACTATTAGGTCTATCATTGGAGAGACACATCATATAGACCTAATATTGCACTGTTAAAAAAAGTTGCTTAAAGCAATGCATTTATAAAGTGAATCACTTTATAAAAATTCTAATTCATTTTAATGAAAAATATAAAGCACCTGCCAATAATAGATTATGTTACCGTTGCTGGAAAAAAAGTGACGTTAAGATTGTCTTACCAAACCTTTGGAAAACCATTACATGATGCTCCAATTGTATTGGTGAATCATGCCTTAACTGGGAATTCTAACGTGTGTGGTGCTTCAGGATGGTGGAAAGATTTAATAGGCAGTAATAAGTGTATTGATACCAATACGTTTACCGTTTTAGCCTTTAATATTCCAGGCAATGGTTTTGATGGTTCTGAAAACAGTTTAGTAGAAAATTACAAAGATTTTAATGCTAGAGATATTGCTGAAATCTTTGCACTTGGGTTAGAAAAATTAAATGTAAGCGCTCTTTTTGCTGCAATAGGCGGCTCTGTAGGTGGCGGTATCGCATGGGAGTTGGCTGCTTTAAAACCAAATTTAATAACGCACCTCATTCCTATAGCTACCGATTGGAAATCGACCGATTGGTTAATTGCAAATTGCCATATTCAAGAAGCCATTTTAAACCACTCTTCTAAGCCATTAGCAGATGCGAGAATGCATGCCATGACCTTGTACCGCACGCCAGAATCGTTAAAGCAAAAGTTTCAAAGAAGTAAAAGCAATGCGGAGTTGTTTAATATAGAAAGTTGGTTAAATTATCACGGGAAAACATTAAGTGAGCGTTTTCAGCTTTCGGCCTATAAAATGATGAATCAAATTCTAAGAACTATAGACATTACTAAAAACAGAGGGGCTTTTGTTGAGGTGGCAAAAACCATAAAGTCGTCAATTCATATTATCACCATTAATAGTGATTTATTTTTTAAGGCTGAAGATAATTGGAACACCTATATCGATTTGAAATTGCATAAAGAGAATGTGAGTATTCATGAATTGAAATCGATACATGGACATGATGCGTTTTTAATAGAGTATAACCAGTTGTCTAAATTATTAGCACCAATTTTTAATTCTAAAAAAGAAAATGAAAACAATACACATCATTTTGTTCGGAGTTGGTAATGTTGGTGAGACCTTAATTAATCAAATTAATAAGGCCAAAACGCAATTAAACAAACAAGGAATTGAAGTAAAAATAATATTAGCTGCTAATTCTAAGGTGGCACTATTTAATGACAAGGGGATTTCTAACCAATGGAAAACAAACTTTTCTAATTCGGCAAAACCCTATACGATTGATGCTATTTTGAATTTTGTTAATCACCGTAAATGGGATAATTTAATTGCGATAGATGCTACTGCAAGTGTAGAATTTGTACAGAAATACACCTATTTAATACAAAACGGATTTCATCTTATTTCGGCTAACAAAGTAGCGAATACCTTAGATTATGAGTTTTATGATAGGCTTCGTTCTACCCTTAAAAAGTATAATAAAACGTTTTTATATGAAACCAATGTTGGTGCAGGACTACCTGTTATAGAAACCGTTAAAAATTTATAC
Organism: uncultured Flavobacteriaceae bacterium; assembly: GCA_937937185.1. Lineage (GTDB taxonomy): Bacteria > Bacteroidota > Bacteroidia > Flavobacteriales > Flavobacteriaceae > JAHDGB01. The sequence goes on along the minus strand of CALDCO010000307.1, from coordinate 13,496 downwards.
GAATCTGGAGAGCGAATAAACAAAATAAGAGGGGTTTTTTCAGGATCGTTAAGTTATATTTTTAATACCTTTTCTGAAGATAAAATAGCGTTTTCTGAGGTATTAAAAAAAGCAGCTGAATTAGGACTAACTGAACCAGATGCCAGGGACGATTTGTCTGGCAAAGATGTAGCGCGTAAGCTCTTAATACTAGCCAGAGAATTAAATTTAAACAAAGAATTTAACGATGTAAAAGTGGTCTCTTTGGTCCCTAAAGCCTTAAATGGTAAAACGACACTTAACGAATTTAAAAATAGAATACAAGAATTGGACAAACCATTACAAGAATTGAAACAAAAATTATCAAAAAAAACAGTTTTACGTTACGTTGGAGAACTCGATGTGACTAATGAGACTTTAGATGTGAAATTAATAAGTGAAGACCAAGAGTCTGCCATTGGCCAATTAAAAGGAGCCGATTCCGTTTTCGAAATTTATTCAGAATCCTATAACGATTCGCCTTTAGTAATAAAAGGCGCTGGGGCAGGCAAAGAAGTGACCGCCAGAGGCTTGTTTTCAGACATTATTAAACTCTCTAGCCGATTATGAGTACAGAACATTTAGCTTTTGAAACCGAGGCGATTCGTACACAAATAGAACGGTCGCAATATCTAGAACATTCAGCACCTTTATACCTTACTTCGAGTTATGTTTTTGAAGATGCTGAAGATATGCGTGCTTCCTTTGCAGATGAAAAAGCGCGTAATATCTACAGCCGTTATTCTAATCCGAATACTTCTGAGTTTATTGATAAAATTTGCAAAATGGAAGGGGCAGAGCGCGGTTATGCTTTTGCTTCGGGGATGTCTGCCGTATTTTCTACTTTTGCCGCATTATTAGATGCTGGCGACCACATTATTGCTTCGCAAAGCATTTTTGGTTCAACACAAACCATGTGTAATGGCATTTTACCAAAATGGAACATTACTACAAGTTATTTTAAAATAGATGAGGTTGATCGTATTGAGAGTTTAATACAACCTAATACTAAAGTGATCTATGCCGAAAGCCCTACGAATCCTGCGGTTGATATTTTAGATTTACAACGTTTAGGTGAAATAGCAGCAAAGCACCAACTTATTTTAATAATAGATAATTGTTTTGCAACACCCTATTTACAACAACCTATAAAGTTTGGGGCGCATTTAGTGATTCATTCTGCAACGAAATTAATAGATGGACAAGGTCGTGTATTGGGTGGCGTTACGGTAGGAAGAGCAGACTTAATGCAAAAAATTTATTTATTTTCTAGAAATACAGGGCCTGCATTATCACCATTTAATGCTTGGATTTTATCTAAAAGTTTAGAAACACTTCCTGTAAGAGTAGATAAACATTGTGAAAATGCACTAAAAGTAGCTAAGTTTTTAGAGCAGCAGGATAAAGTAGATAAAGTAAAATACCCATTTCTTAAATCGCACCCACAATACGAATTAGCTAAAAAACAAATGAAATTAGGCGGTAATGTTGTGGCTTTCGAAATAAAAGGCGGTATCGATGCCGGGAGGGCTTTTTTAAATAATATAAAATTATTATCCCTTTCTGCGAATTTAGGAGATACCAGAACCATAGTAACACACCCTGCTTCGACCACTCATGCTAAACTTTCGGAAGAAGACCGATTAAAAACAGGAATTACAGGCGGCTTAGTTCGCGTTTCGGTAGGCTTAGAAAACAGTGACGATATTTTAAAAGATTTAGAACAAGCTTTAAGATAAAATAAAAAAAGTATCTTTGATTTTATGCTTTCTAAAAAAACGAAATATGGCATTAAAGCACTCATCTATTTAAGTAAGTATGAGGACAATGCTCCTGTTCAAATTGAAGCCATTTCTAAAAGCGAAAACATCTCTAGAAAATTTTTGGAAAGCATTCTTTTAACACTTCGAAAAAATGGTTTTTTAGGCTCAAAAAAAGGCAAAGGTGGAGGTTATTATCTTATTAAAGAACCAGAGGCTATTAAAATGTCTAGCGTCATGCGCGTGTTAGATGGTCCAATTGCTATGGTGCCCTGTGTAAGCCTTAATTTCTACGAAAAGTGTGACGACTGCCCAGATGAAAATGCCTGCGCTGTGCATAATTTAATGGTGGAAGTTAGAGATAGTACCTTAAAAATATTCAATAATAAGTCATTAGCCGATTTAATTAAGTAATTAAGCGATTAAATAGTTTTAAAACTAAATTTTTAATACTTTTGTTTTAAATTCTACTAATCCTATAGGATAATATATATTTAAATTTATTAATAAATGAGTAATGCTATAAATGCAAACCAAAATACAGGAGCTAATACCCAAAAACAAGAGGAGAATATTAAGCGTAGCGTTGCCAAAACGATTAGTTGGAGAGTAATAGGAACGCTTGATACAGTAATTGTTTCTTGGTTAATTACAGGAACATTAGCGCTTGCTTTTTCAATAGGTGTTTTGGAATTTGGTTCAAAAATGCTGCTTTACTTTTTTCATGAACGCGCTTGGGCTAAAATAAAATGGGGAAAATAAAATGATTATGAACTTAGAAGCAATAAATACAGAACTGAAAACAAAAACACCTAAAGAGATTGTACAATGGGCTATTGCGCATTCAAAAAAACCTATTGTAACGACAAATTTTAGGCCATATGAGGCTACTATTTTAAATGTGGCCACTCAAGTTAAAAAAGACATCAAGGTAATATGGTGCGATACGGGTTACAATACGCCGAATACCTATTACCATGCAAAAGAACTTATTAAACAACTCAATCTGAATATAAAATTATACACCCCTAAAGAGACAAAAGCCTATAGGGATGTGATTTTAGGAATTCCTCAAATAAACGATCCTAAGCACGTTGTTTTTACAGAACAGGTAAAACTTGAACCTTTTAGAAGAGCGATGTCTGAGCATGCACCAGATGTTTGGTTTACAAATTTAAGAAAAGGACAAACGGCTTTTAGAGACAGTATAGATATTGTTTCTCAAGGAAAGGATGGTGTCTTAAAAGTGAGTCCGTTTTACAATTGGACCGATAAAGAATTAGAGGTGTATTTAGTAGAAAATAACCTTCCTAACGAGTTTAAATATTTCGATCCCACAAAACAATTAGAAAATAGAGAATGCGGGCTTCACGCCTAAAAATAGATCATATGAAAGGAGATACATCAACGATAAATCCATTAGAAAACGAAGCAATATACATCATTAGAGAAGTTGCAGCGCAGTTTGAAAAACCAGTACTATTATTTTCAGGAGGTAAAGATTCAATCACTTTGGTAAGATTAGCTCAGAAAGCATTTTATCCAGCTAAAATTCCTTTTCCTTTAATGCATATAGATACAGGACATAATTTTCCAGAAACTATCGAATTTAGAGACCGCCTAGTTAAAGAATTAGGTTTGGAATTAATTGTTAGAAATGTTCAGGATTCTATAGATCAAGGAAAAGTAAAAGAAGAATCAGGAAAATATGCGAGCAGAAATAGTTTACAAACCACCACCCTTTTAGACGCCATAGAAGAGCTTAATTTCGATGCCTGTATTGGAGGTGCCCGTAGAGATGAAGAGAAGGCAAGAGCGAAAGAACGCATTTTTTCTGTAAGAGATGATTTTGGACAATGGGATGAAAAAAATCAAAGACCAGAGTTGTTCGATATGCTTAATGGACAAATAGAACTAGGACAAAACGTACGTGTATTTCCTATTTCTAATTGGACGGAATTAGATGTTTGGTCTTATATAGAAAAAGAAAATATTGAAATTCCATCCATCTATTTTGCTCATACAAGAGCTACATTTTTAAGAGATGGTTTAATATGGTCTTCAGACGATGAGGTGGTATACCGTGAAGAAGATGAAATTGTTGAAGAGCGCTTAGTGCGATTTAGAACCGTTGGGGATATGAGTTGCACAGCAGCAGTACTTTCTAATGCGACAGATATTGCCACAGTAGTCAAGGAAATTAGAAACGCTACAATATCTGAACGCGGTGCACGAATAGATGACAAACGTTCTGAAGCCGCCATGGAAAAACGGAAACAACAGGGGTATTTTTAGAATTTTCTTAGAAAATTCAGTCTTTAGCTATTGGGCATTTGCCTCTAGCGCTATGAAGATTAACAAATTGAAAGAGAAATAGCCAAGACCAAAAGGCTAGCGATAAAAAAATTAATAAAACAATAGCCAATAGCTAAAAGCCAACAGCAAATAAAAATGGAAGTATTAAAAATAGCAACTGCAGGAAGTGTAGATGATGGAAAAAGTACCTTAATAGGAAGATTATTGTACGACACAAAATCATTAACTAGCGATAAATTAGAAGCTATAGAAAATAAAAGTAAACAAAGAGGTTACGATTATTTAGATTTTTCTCTGGCAACAGACGGATTAGTAGCGGAAAGAGAACAAGGAATAACAATCGATGTAGCGCACATTTATTTTTCTACTCAAAGGAAAAGTTATATCATAGCAGATACGCCAGGGCATGTAGAGTATACAAGAAACATGGTAACAGGGGCATCCACCTCTCAAGCAGCGATTATATTAATTGATGCCAGAAAAGGCGTAATTGAACAAACCAATCGTCATTTTTTTATAAATAATTTATTACGCGTTAAAGACATTATTGTTGCCATTAACAAAATGGATTTAGTTGATTTTTCAGAAGAAAAATACAACGAGATTAAAGCTAGTTTTGAAACATTAATGACCAAAAGAGATTATCAAGACCAGCAAATCACTTTCATTCCTGTGAGTGCATTAAAAGGCGATAATGTGGTTAATGAATCTGCTAATATGTCATGGTATAAAGGGCAAACACTGCTAGAGCATTTAGAGCTTTTAGATAGTGATGATATTTATAATAGAGGAACACCAAGGTTTCCTGTACAGTATGTTATAAGGCCAAAAACAGAAGAATTTCACGATTTTAGAGGGTATGCTGGGAAAGTATATGGTGGTGATTTAAGTGTTGGTGATGCTGTAGTCGCCCTGCCTTCTCAAACCAAGTCAAAAATAAAAGAAATCTTTTTTCATGACGAATTATATAAAACCGCATCAAGACGATCTTCGGTGACGATTACATTGGAGGACGATATTAATGTAAGTAGAGGCGATATGTTGGTGAAAGCGGATGATTTACCAAAAATAGAAAAACAATTTACGGCAACCATTTCCTGGATGGATTCCAAAAATTTAACGAATGGGAATAAGTATGTACTTCAACATGGGGTTCATAAAGTTCTGGCTAAGGTCGATCGCATTAATCACAAAATAAATCCAGATTATTCTGGGATAGACGATACTATAGATGCCTTAGGGATGAATGATATTGCTTCTGTAGCTTTTAAATTAAATAAACCCATATTTTTTGATGCGTTTAAAGACCACCGAACCAATGGTTCTTTTATTTTAATCGATACACAGTCAAACAATACTGTTGGTGCAGGGTTTATTCAATAAATGGAGTCCTAAATAAGGAAATAAGTCTGACTGTGAATAAAAAAACAGTAGCTATAAAAAATAATAACAAAAGTATTCTTACAACACCCGAGTAAGGATTCCTCTAAAAGTAGGGAGGTTAGGAGGGAATAATTATGCAAAGTTTTAGAACCGAAATAGAAAATCCTGTTGTAGAAAAAGACATTATAGAATTAGCAAATAAAATAGAGCTATTTCAGAAAGGAAAGATTGATGAAGAGAAATTTCGTAGCCTCCGTTTGGCAAGAGGCGTTTATGGACAACGCCAAAAAGGTGTTCAAATGATTCGTATAAAATTACCGTACGGAAAGGTGTTAAGTAACCAGTTACGTAGAATTTCTGATGTTTCAGATGAATACTCTAGAGGACGATTGCACATCACCACACGTCAAGACATTCAAATTCATCATGTAAGTCTAGACAGAACCCCTCAATTATGGGCAGAACTAGAAAAAGATGATGTAACCTTAAGAGAGGCTTGTGGTAATACGGTTAGAAATGTAACCGCTTCAGAAACGGCAGGGATAGATATTAATGAGCCGTTTGATGTGTCGCCTTATGCTGATGCGGTATTTCGTTTTTTCTTGAGAAATCCAATTTGTCAAGAAATGGGGCGAAAATTTAAAGTTTCTTTTTCGGTTTCTGAGGAAGATACGGCCTTGTCTTATATGAATGATTTTGGATTAATTGCCAAAATAGAAAATGGCGTAAAAGGATTTAAAGTCATGCTGGCCGGAGGCTTAGGTTCGCAACCTAGGCACGCTGAAGAATTATATAACTTTTTGCCAGCCAATAAAATAATCCCTACCATAGAAGGTGTTTTAAGGGTTTTTGATCGTTATGGAGAGCGCAAAAGTAGAGCAAAAGCGAGAATGAAGTTCTTGCTAAAAGATATTGGGATTGAGGCGTTTAAGAAGTTAGTTGCAGACGAGCAAAAAGCGATCGAATTTAAAACGGTAGAAATTGACGCCGCCGCTTATGTCGCTTCTACACCAGTAGTAGTAAATACGATTCCTAAAGTGTCCATTACGAATCAAGAGGCTTTTAATTTGTGGAAATCTACAAACGTGATTCCTCAAAAACAAGAAGGCTACGTCGCGATTGGTATTAAAGTGTTTTTAGGCGATTTTTATACAGATAAAGCAAGAGTATTAGCCAATTTAGTAGCGCAATATGCAGCAGGTGAAATAAGGTTATCATTGCGCCAAAACATATTAATCCCTTTTGTTAAAACCGAATTACTGCCTTTTTTCTATCAAGAATTAGAAAAATTAGGTTTTGTCGATCCGGGTTATAACAAAGCAATAGATATTACCGCTTGCCCAGGAACAGATACTTGTAATTTAGGGATCTCGAGCAGTACAGGTATCGCTGCAGAATTGGAGCGTATAATTAAAACCGAATACCCACAGTGTTTAAAAAACGAAGACCTTGTTATTAAAATTAGTGGTTGTATGAATGCCTGTGGGCAACATAATTTGGCCAATATAGGTTTTCAAGGGATGTCTATTCGTACACCAGATAAACTAGTAGCACCAGCACTGCAAGTCCTTTTGGGTGGAGGTAACCGAGGCGATGGGAAAGGTGTTTTTGCAGACAAAGTGGTAAAAGTACCCAGTAGAAGAGGGCCAGAGGCTTTGCGTAGAGTATTAAATGATTATGAGGACCATGCTAATGGTGTATTGTTTGTAGACTATTATGCTTCAAAAGGCGAAAAGTATTTTTATAATTTACTAAAAGACCTTTCTGATACTAGTAATTTAACGCAAGAAGATTATATCGATTGGGGTGCAAATGAGACTTACGTAAAAGCAATTGGTGTAGGGGAATGCGCTGGAGTGATAATAGATTTAATTGCCACATTGTTTTTAGAAAGCGAGGAAAAAATAGAGCATGCAGAAAAAGCACTTCGTAATAATACGTTTCCTCACGCGATATACCACGCTTATAAAGCAATACTTAATTCTGCTAAAGCCATATTACTATCAAACAATATCGCTACAAATACCGAAGCAGGCATTGTAAAACAATTCGATGAGTTGTTTATTAACACTCAAAAAATAAAATTAGGAAAACCTTTTTCAGAATTTATTTATCAAATAAAAGCGCAAGCGCCAACAAGGGAATTTGCAGAGCATTATATAGAGAATTCTAAACAATTCTTGCAAGTTGTAAAAGCGTATAGAAATAAAGAAATGGAAAATAATACAGTTAATAACAGTTAAATATTTAACTGTTAAATGGAAAATGAAGATGAGCATGATATACCCAAAATTAACCATTGTTGGTGCTGGCCCTGGTGATCCAGACTTAATTACTCTAAAGGCAATTAAAGCGATAAAAGCAGCAAATGTAATTCTATACGATGCACTTATTAATAAATGCTTGTTAGCGCATGCCTTACCAGAAACCGAGCTTGTTTTTGTTGGCAAACGCAAAGGGTGCTATCGTTATCAACAAGAACAAATTAACGAACTTATTGTAAGTAGAGCAAAAAGTCATGGGCACGTAGTACGTTTAAAAGGCGGCGATCCCTTTATTTTTGGAAGGGGTGCAGAAGAAATAGACCATGCGCAAAACCATGGCATAGAAACGGCGATGGTTCCAGGGATTTCATCGTCTGTTGCAGTACCGGCTTGTCAGGGCATTCCGCTTACTAGGCGGGGGGCTTCAGAAAGTTTTTGGGTCATTACCGGAACCACAAAATCACATCAAATTTCAAAGGACATTGCTCTTGCTGCAACATCTACGGCGACGATAGTGATATTAATGGGCATGGGGAAATTGGAAGAAATTGTTTCCATTTTTATGGCTAAAAACAAGCAGCATGTGCCTGTCGCTATTATACAAGAAGGCACAACACCTCGTGAAAAATATGGCATTGGAACAATAGAGACCATTATAAAGGTCGTTAAAGAAAAGCAATTAAGCTCGCCTGCAATAATAGTAATAGGAGAAGTTGTGAGACAACGAGTGTCTCTAAAATCAATTTACAACGACCTAAAGCAAGAAAATATAACGTGTTAATACTGTCATTTAATGAAGGAAAGGAATAATTTATATCCAGTTTTCATGAAGGTTAAAAACTTAAATGTTTTAATTGTTGGAGGCGGAAATGTGGCAGAAGAAAAGTTGCATTTTTTATTAAAATCGAGTCCAGACGCAAAAGTGCTTATGGTAGCCCCTATATTTAGAGACGGCACCATAGCTTTAGCAAAGAAACATTGCGTCACATTAATAAAGGATACTTATAAAGAGGTTTATTTAGAAGGGCGGCATGTTGTTATTGCAACAACAGATAAACCAGAAGTGAATATTCAAGTATGGAAAGATTGTAGAAAACAAGCAAAGCTTGTAAATGTGGCAGATAACCCACCCTATTGCGATTTTTATATGGGTGGTATTGTGACCAAAGGAAATGTAAAAATAGCGATTTCGACTAATGGTAAATCGCCAACGACCGCTAAACGTTTGCGTCAGTTTTTTGAAACAATTATTCCAGAAAACATAAACGATTTAGTTAAAAATTTAAATGAATATAGAAAAACAATAAAAGGTGATTTTGAACAAAAAGTAGAAACGCTAAATGAATTCACCAAAGGATTAATTGAAAAAAAAGAAGTGTAAAATGATAAAGACAGATATATTAATAATAGGTGCTGGGCCAACGGGGTTATTTACCGTTTTTGAAGCAGGTTTATTAAAATTAAAATGCCATTTAATAGATGCATTACCACAACCAGGAGGACAATGTTCTGAAATTTATCCTAAAAAACCAATTTATGATATCCCAGGGTTTCCAGAAATATTAGCTGGAGATTTGACGAAGAACCTATTAGAGCAAAACAAACAATTTGAGCCCGGTTTTACATTAGGGGAGCGTGCAGAAACGATCGATAAGCTAGAGGATGGCTCTTTTATTGTAACCACCAATAAAGGCACAAAACATCATGCGCCTATTATTGCTATTGCTGGTGGCTTGGGTTCTTTTGAGCCAAGAAAACCTCTTTTAAAAGACATCGAGAAGTTTGAAGAGCATGGTTTGGAATACTTTATTAAAGACCCAGAAGTATATCGCAATAAAAAAGTAGTGATTTCTGGAGGAGGCGACTCTGCTCTCGATTGGAGCATCTTTTTAGCCGATGTTGCTTCAGATGTTACATTAATACACAGAAGAAACGAATTTAGAGGCGCTTTAGATTCTGTAGAAAAAGTACGGGAACTAAAATTACTAAACAAGATAAATTTAATAACACCTGCTGAGGTTACTGCTTTGCATGGCGATAAAAAAATAAAAGCCGTTACGGTGACTAAAGATGGCGAAGAAAAACGATTGCAAACCGATCATTTTATTCCGTTATTTGGCTTGTCTCCTAAGTTAGGACCTATAGCTAAATGGGGCTTAGAAATCGAAAAAAATGCAATTAAAGTTGACACTTTCGACTACCAAACTAATATTCCAGGGATTTTTGCTATTGGCGATGTGAATACCTATCCTGGCAAGTTAAAATTAATTCTTTGTGGTTTCCATGAGGCGACACTAATGTGCCAATCGGCCTTTAAAATTTTAAATCCTGGTAAAAAATTAGTTTTAAAATATACTACGGTAAGTGGTATCGATGGTTTCGACGGTACCAGAAAAGAGTCTCCTAAGGCTGTGGTTCAAGCAATAAATACTTAAATTTGACCATGCCGGATATTAAAATAAAAATTAAAGACAGAGAAGGGGTCATTCATGAAGTCCTCGCTCCTACAGACATGGCAATGAATTTAATGGAAGTTTGCAAGGCCTACGAATTACCCGTTGAAGGCACTTGTGGTGGCATGGCAATGTGTGCGTCGTGTCAATGTTATGTGCTTTCAGACCAAGAGTTGCCTGAAAAAGGAGATGACGAAGAAGCCATGCTTTCTGAAGCCTTTTATGTTAAAGAAAACAGTAGGCTAGGTTGTCAAATTAATATTACAGAAGACCTAGAAGGCTTGTTAGTGGAACTGGCTCCAGAATATTAAAAAAATATGAGTAACATTTCAGAAAATAAAACCGTTTTTAAAAGTTATAACATCTGTTTAAAAGACACTGTTAAGCGTTTTACAAAAGGACTGTTTTACATGTTGTTTGATGAAGCCTATGCCAATGAGAATAGGGAATCTGTTAAAAATAGATTTATAAAAATAGCGAATAGATTAAAACATAAGGATGGTGAATTATTATGGCACCAATTTGAAGGTCAGTTTTTAAAAGTAAGAGCCATGTTAGATCTAGATGCAGAAGCCATAGAGCGCAACGACCCAGCAGCAAAAAGTTTGGAAGAAGTGTATTTGGCTTACCCAGGCTTTCATGCGATTGCTATTTACCGTTTAAGTCATGAATTATATAAGTTACAGGCTTTTGTGATTTCAAGAATGATGAGTGAATATGTGCATGGGCTTACAGGAATAGATATTCACCCCGGCGCAACGATAGGCAATTCTTTTTTTATAGATCATGGCACTGGGATTGTTATTGGCGAAACGGCTATTATTAAAAACCATGTTAAAATTTATCAAGGGGTCACTTTAGGAGGCATACAGGTAAAGAAAAGTTTATCGTCTACCAAGCGTCACCCTACCATAGAAGATAACGTGACGATATACGCCAATGCCACAATTTTAGGAGGCGATATTAGTATTGGGAAAAACAGCATTATAGGCGCCAATGTATGGATAACGCAATCGGTGCCAGGGAATGCTATAGTAAGCTATAAATCTGAAATAAAAATGAGCACACGATCATAGAATAATGCAAGCAAAAGGAATATTAAGTCAAATAGGAAATACGCCATTAATAGAAGCGACCAATCTGGTCACTAAACCCAATGTGAAGTTGTTTTTAAAATTAGAAGGTCATAACCCTGGAGGCAGTGTTAAAGATCGTGCCGCTTATAATATGATTACTCAAGCTTTAGAACGAGGTGATATTAAAAAAGGAGGGCGTTTAGTAGAACCAACAAGCGGTAATACGGGGATTGCCTTGGCTTTTATAGCAAAACTATTAGGGCTTCATATCTCATTAATCATGTCTGATACTGCAACAATAGAACGTGTTAAAACAATGCGGGCTTATGGTGCTGAAGTTATTTTAACCCCTAATGGTATTGAAGGCGCAAGAGACATCGCCTTTAAAATGCGAGATGAAGAGGGCTATGTATTATTAAATCAGTTTGAAAATAATGACAATTGGAAAGCACATTACAAAGGCACAGGCCCCGAAATATGGCGAGATACGGAGGGCAAAATAACACATTTCGTATCGGCAATGGGTACCACGGGGACAGTCATGGGAACGTCGACTTTTTTAAAAGAGAAAAATAAAGACATTGTTATTACTGGAGCGCAACCAAAAGATGGCTCAAAAATTCCTGGGATTAGAAAATGGTCTCCAGAGTATGTTCCTAAGTTTTTCGATCGCAGTAAGGTCGATAAAGTGATTGAAGTAAGTGAAGACGAAGCCAGAAAAATGACCCAACGTTTGGCTCTAGAAGAAGGAGTTTTTGCAGGTATGAGTAGTGGCGGTTGTGTGGCATCAGCATTAAAATTAATAGAAGAAATAGAGCAAGGCATTGTGGTTGCTATAATTTGCGACCGAGGCGATCGGTATTTGTCTTCTTCACTATTTGAAAAATAAAATAAATAAATGCCCCAAAATACGGTAAATAAAAAAGTTTGTCTTAATTTTGCAACTTAGTTCATAATTATTTAATTGTTATCATGAAAGGCAGAGGGATTAGACCCGATGAAGCCTTAGCAACCCTTTTATTTCCAATACCTTTTGGGCTCTTAAAGAAGGTGCTACATTCTACTAGTTTTAGTGTGCTAAATCTAGACAGATAACCGAGTAAATCTCTTACTTTCCTGATGACATATTGATACAAACGATCAAAGATGTCAAAAATTTATCAAGCATTAAAAGAACGAATATTAGTACTTGATGGTGCTATGGGAACAATGCTTCAACAATATAACTTTTCTGAAGCCGATTTTCGAGGCGAACGCTTTAAAGATTATCCTTCTTCCTTAAAAGGGAATAATGATTTATTATCCCTAACTCAACCTGAAGCGATAGCCGAAGTGCATAAAAAATATTTCGAGGCTGGAGCCGATATCGTAGAAACCAATACCTTCTCTGGAACCACCATAGCCATGGCCGATTATAATATGGAGCATTTAGTGTACGAGCTTAATTACGAATCGGCAAGAATAGCAAAGCAAGTGGCTAACGAATTTAAGGCTAAAGAACCTCACAAGCCTCGTTTTGTAGCGGGAAGTATTGGGCCTACTAATAGAACAGCCAGTATGTCTCCAGATGTAAACGATCCTGGGTACAGAGCCGTTACATTTAATGAATTGCGAATCGCCTATAAAGAACAGGTAGAAGCATTAATAGATGGTGGCGCAGATATTTTATTAGTAGAAACAGTTTTTGATACCTTAAACGCAAAAGCAGCTTTGTTTGCTATTGAAGAAGTAAAAGAAGAGAAAAATAAAGACCTGCCCATTATGTTAAGCGGAACGATTACCGATGCTAGCGGTCGCACACTCTCTGGCCAAACCGCAGAAGCATTCTTAATATCAGTATCTCATATCCCTTTATTATCAGTAGGCTTTAACTGTGCCTTAGGGGCGAACTTACTACAACCACATTTAGAAGCCATTGCGTCTAAAACAGAGTTTGCGATCTCTGCGCATCCTAACGCAGGATTGCCCAATGCTTTTGGTGAGTATGATGAAACGCCAGAAGAAATGGGAAAACAAATAGAAGCCTATTTAAAAAAAGACCTTATTAATATTATAGGCGGGTGCTGTGGGACAACTCCAGCGCATATTAAAGTAATCTCGCAGATTGCTTCAAAGTACAAACCAAGACCAATTGGAGAATTAGTTTAAATCGCATTATAATTTTTTACAGCGTATCGTTATGAAGAATGAAATAGAAAAAAAATACATGCGGCTTTCGGGTTTAGA
>CALDCO010000306.1 GCA_937937185.1 uncultured Flavobacteriaceae bacterium | reverse complement strand
CTAGTTAAGGATCAGGAATTGAAACTTGTAGAAACATCTATTGAAACCCAAAAAAAAGAACAAGAGCGCATAGGTATGGAATTGCATGATGCCATTGGGGAGGGAACTTGGCATTTGTTAAACTTAAATTGTCTCATTTAGACAAGGATAAAGAGTATGGGGTATTATTAAAAAAAATAGAAGAAACTTGCGACCAGATAAGAGATTTATCTCACGATTTAATTGAAGAGAAAATAGAAAACAATACATTTACTTCATTAATTCAAAATCACATTAATGAGGCAAGTATTGTTAGCGGAAAAAAAATAGTATTCTATCCACATCCAAGAGAAGCACTTAATTCAATTAATGAAACGGTACAAGTTGAACTGTTTAAGATCATTCAAGAGCTATTAAGTAATGCGGTTAAACACTCTGGAGCTGATGAAATCAATATTTATTTTAATAAATATGATGAATCATTTAAATTAATTTTTGAAGATAATGGTGTGGGTTTTGAGGTTAATAAAGTAACCCAAGGAATTGGAATTCGTAATATAAAAAATAGAATAGAAGCGTTATCTGGAGCAATACATATCGACTCTCATCTTGATAAAGGCTCAGTTTTTACCATAGATATACCAAATACTAATGTATCAAATTATGAAATCGAACCTAATTATTGCTGATGACCATGAAATGTTTCTTGATGGACTTGTATTCATTTTGGAAAAGAAATTTAATATTGTTTTTACCTCAAAAAATGGTAACGGCATTATTAACTATTTGAATACTCAAGCAGGCGATCAAATAGATCTTGTTATAACCGATATTAGTATGCCAGGTATGGATGGCATTACATTAAGTAAAACAGTTAAAAAAAAATTTCCCAAGACTAAAGTATTAGTGCTTAGTATGCACCACAATGCAGCTACTATTAATACACTTATCGAAAATCAAGTAGATGGTTATTTGCTAAAGGATTCTGCAAAAGATGAATTAATAACTGCAATAGACACCATATTATCTGGCGAGAGTTTTTTTTCTGAGAAGGTGAAAAAAGCTTATTCTGAGAGTGTTTTTTCTAAAGAAAAAGATATTTTAAGAATGATATCTGATAAAGAAAAAAAAATACTAACGCTAATTGCTATGGAGCATACGACTAAAGAAATTTCAGAAATATTATTTTTAAGTAAATATACAGTAGATAGTTATAGGAAAAATTTAATCTCAAAATTGGATGTGCGTAATATTGCTGGTTTAACAAAAATTGCTATTAAATTAGGGTTGGTCGATGAAACATAATGAGTAAAATGATTATGACACTCTCACAATTTTTATTGTGTATTTAACCAATTCTATTGTAAAATTACTTAGATAGGCACCAGAGATTTTGTATGAACTAAAAACAAATTTTTGCTTTGTAATCTCAAGCCTTAATTAGTGTGTTAGAAGATTGATTGTTAGACTTATTTCCAAGTTGGAAATATAAAAGTTTAAACTAGAAATCTTGTGCTTTTCTAGTTGTTAAAAGGTCTGAAAAACAATTAATTTCGTATCTATCTAAAAGGTAATGATTTAACCAATTCAAAATAGTAATGAAAAAGAAATATACTCTCCCGTTTTTGTTTGCTGTCAATTTTTTATTTTTTCAATTAAGCTACAGTCAACAATTACTAGGCAACAGTCCAGATATTGGTAATGAAGATCAAATATTACACATTTCGGCTAATATGGTAATAAACACGGCAGACGAATTATTGGGGTATGTTGATCGCGCAAAAAGTAAAGGCGCAAACACCGTATTATTTTCAGACTCTAAATTGAGTCGCTTTGGTTTAAATGGGACTTCTGGAGAACGTTGGGATAGAGAAATGCGTAAATTTGTCGATGGTGTAAAGCAAAGGGAGATGAAGCTTTTTTTTATCACTATTGTTATGGGTTTTAATGGATCTATGCTATCAAATACTCCAGAATTAACAACGGGTTATCCTGTTATAAATCAGAAATTAATAGCCCAGAATGGCATTTTAAAACCACTATCGTCTGCAAATATTGCTAATGGCGGGTTTGAAAATTTTAATCAAAACAAGCCAAGCGGTTGGAATTTTCAAGATGCTGCTGGGGAGCGTACTTTTGTAGATACAGCGGTGAAATATTCTGGTAATGCTTCGTTTAGAGCAGATGCCAAAAATAATGAGTCCTCTAGAATAATAACGACTTTTGACGTGAACCCTTTTCACCAATATACATTAACATTTTGGATAAAAACAGAAAACTTAACCGTTCAAAATGTAGAGGCAATAATTCGAGATGATAATAATAAAAATAGGCGACTGACCAATTTACGTTTATCTCTGCCCAAGCAAGACGGAGGAAGGCAATATTTTAATAGGCCAAATAATTTAACTTTAGATTGGACACAAATGCGAATTGCTTTTAACTCGCTCGAAGCTACAAAAGTAAATTTAGGCTTGTCTTTATTTGGTGGGCAGAATGGGAGTATTTGGTGGGACGATGTTGTGATCGAAGATTCGCCAACTCTAAATTGGCTTAATCGCGAGGATTTGCCTAAATCGATAATAAAAGCAAATGGACAAGCATTAACTTTCGGGTCTCAAGTGAGTTTGCCAGTAGATGAATTACTTGGTCAATCTGGTTTTTCAGGAAGCTACGACACACACCACTTGGCTAAAAATATTTCTATTTTAAATGCTAATTCTATTCTTGAAGGTGAGATTGTATCTATTAATGGTTATCATGCATTGCCCACTTCTAATGGTCAAGTATCTGCTTCTTGGAATAACCCTAGATCGCATGAGTTAATGCGAACCATTCACCAAAAACTTTTTGATGAGTATGCCCCAGATGGGTTCCTTTTAAATTACTCTGAAATAAGAACTGGTGGCTGGGAACCCCTAGATATTGCTTTCGAAAATTCTGGAGCAGCTTTAGCAGCCAGTATAAAAAAGGCCTATGATGATCTTTTTGAAATAGCACCTAATACTAAACATTATTTCTGGGCAGATATGGTAGACCCTTTTCATAATGCTAAAGCAGACTACTACCAAATTAATAAGACCTTAATTGAATCTTGGAAAACATTAGATCCAGAAAAAGTAACTATAGCGACGTGGTGGGAGGGTCAAAAAATAACAAATATAGGGCCAGAGTCTTTACGTTTCTTTTCAGATTTGGGTTTCAAACAAATCATTGGAGGCTATTATGATGCAGATGTAAATGATAATTATAATAGATGGAGTACTGCGGCGAAGGGTATTGCTAACATTACAGGATCTATCTTTGCAACGTGGCGTAAGGATTATAGTAATATTGAAGCTTTTGGAGAGCTTTGGTGGGAACAAGGTGTTTTAAAAACAAATGAATTTGGCAAACATGAAAAGGTTAATATCTATCCTATACCGGCAAAAGATCATGTTATAATTCAAACCAATAAAGCGTTACTTAATACGATTAAAAGTGTTACCGTTTACGATATTAAAGGGAGTATTTTGAAAACAATGAATACCTTTTCTAAATCCCCAAAAAAAATTAAATTGAATACCGAATCCATTGCAAACGGCATCTATATTCTTTCTATAGGCTATAATAATGGGGAATACTATAACAAAAAACTAGTGATACAAAAGTAATTTTTTGAGTAGTTATATTAAGTTTAATAAATCTTAAGTTATTTTTTAATGCGAACACTAGTGGGTACTAATTTCGTATAATCCCCATTATATTTAATAACTTCTCTTACTATAGACGAAGAAATATAGGAGGTACTCGCAGTAGTTAATAAAAATACGGTTTCAATAGGTGCTAAATCTCTATTGGTATGTGCTATGGCTTTTTCGAATTCGAAATCGGCAGGATTGCGAAGGCCTCTTAGAATGAATTTCACATTAATTTTCTTACAAAAATCGACAGTTAACCCTTTGTAAGTAATGACTTTAATTCTGGGCTCGTCTTTAAAGGCATTTTCAATAAATTTCACGCGATCTTCTAACGAAAACATGTATTTTTTTGCTGAGTTTACACCTATCGCAACAATAACTTCATCGAAAAGTGTCATGCCGCGCTCAATAATATCGTAATGCCCTTTGGTAATTGGATCAAAAGATCCAGGAAAAATAGCCCGTTTCATTAAATTTAATTTTTATTATTTCCTTAAAAAAGGGAACCTAATCTGTTAAGATCAAACTCAGGGCATATTAATTTAATATAACATGAATTCGACATAAGAAAATTTACATCAGTCAGAGTGATTTTCAATAGAAAATGGTACCGAGGACCAATAAATTGTCAATCAAAAGTCTAATTTCGATACCGTTTTTCTTCGTTTCTCTTAGAAAAAACCACTCAATTTGACGGCTTTTTCATTCTAAATCCTTAAATCGACTCACATCAATACAGATAAATTAATAATCAAAGATAACTATTATCCGATCGCAAATAGAAAATACCGCAAAAGAAATAGACAGTTTTCTGTAATATTAGAATATTTAAAGAACATATTGACGTTTAAATTTGCCATGAATATAAAATAATGTTTTTTTTCAGCGTAATAAAAAACCTCCTAGCACATGGTATGCTAGGAGATTTTTTCTTTAAACCATTTCATTAAAAATAATAAATAGTTTAAGTCGTATTACTCTTTAATAAATCGTTTTGTTATGCTTTCCTTGTCATTATTAAATTCTATAATATAAACCGCAGACTCAAGTCTAGCCACATTTATGGTTTTCGTTTTTAATGTGCCAGTTAAAACCCTTTGGCCATAAATATTATAGATGGTATAGCTTAAATTATTACTAGGTGTTGCGATATTAAGCACACCGCCAGTAACAGGATTAGGGTATAATTTTAAAGTATTAATAAGCAATAACGAATTGTCGCTTAAAACAGTTCTTGCTATAGTACTAGTGGTGCTTAAGTTAATATTATCGAAAGCAAAATCGGCTTGCCAAGTCCCGCCAGTCACTCTATTAAAGCGTAATTGCACACTACCTCCTAAGTAAGCATTTAAATTTACACTTTCAGTTAGCCAACTATTGCCTTGATTGCCAGAAAGCGACCAGATAGTAGCCCAAGAAAGCCCATTATCAATACTCGCTTGAAGCATTATATTGCCAAAATTGTTTGAACCAAACATATGGTAATCGAAATTAAAAGTAGCCGAGCTTTCATTGGTTAAGTCAAAACAAGGCGAATTTAATATGGCTACTTTATTGGGGAACCCAGTGCCATTACCAGACGCTTCAACATACATATAAAAACTACCATCTGTAGCATTAGAAGGGCCTGTGCCATTTGAAGGTGTGCCATTACTATCTCTAGTCCAATTTAAATCATCACTATTCGATTGCGTCCATAGTCCTAAATTGGACTCAAAGCTTTCGGTATAAGGGAAACTTGAAATCCCTCCAGAACAACTAGATTGTTCTTCATCAATAAGACTAACATCATCTAAGGCAAAATCGGCTTGCCACGTTCCTCCGGTAACTCTATTAAAACGCAATTGAATACTACCACCAAGGTATGTCGATAAGTCTATTACGGTTGTAATCCATTGGTTTCCTTGGTTGCCAAACGTATTCCAAATACTGGTCCAAGTTGCCCCATCATCATCACTTACTTCTAAATTAATAGTACCAAAATCGGTGGCACCGAACATATGGTATTTAAAGTTAAAATTGGCTATCGATGAGTTTGAAAGATCGAAACAAGGCGAATTTAAAATCGCTCTTTTATTAGGGAATCCCGTCCCATTACCAGAGGCTTCAACATACACATAAAAACTCCCATCAAAAGCACTACTTGGTCCTGTATTACTTGATGGTGTACCATTACTATCTATAGTCCAATCTAAATCATCATCGCCATTGTTAGACTGCGTCCAAGCGCCTAAACCAGATTCAAAACTTTCTGAATACGGGTAAGCAGTAATGCCTCCAGAGCAGCCATTGCCCACTTGTAAAGTGGTGACATTAACAGTATTGCTATTTGTAGATACATTTCCTGCCGCATCTCTTGCAATAACCGTAAAGACATAAGTGGTATTTGCAGTTAAATTTGTAACTTGATAATTAGTAGATAGTACTGTGGCGATAACATTTCCGTCTTGAATAACATCATAGTTTAACACACCCACATCGTCTGTTGCAGCTGTCCATGTTAAATCTGTAGTTGTTTGCATGGTATTAGCAGCTGTTAAATTCGTTGGCGGTGTTGGGCTGGTAGTATCTAAAATAATAACCTCTTGGTTTTGTGTAACGCTATTTCCATTGGCATCAGTATAAGTCCATACCACAGTAGTGGTAGTAGTTATAGGTAATGTAGTGGTATTGGTCGCGGTAATGCTGCCGTCACAATTATCAGTGGCAGTTGGCGGGATTAATATATCTATTTGGTTATTGGAAGTAATGTCATTTAATGGTGTTAAATCTGGAACTGGTGCAATGGAATCTTCAACAGTCACTGTAGCTGTACAAGTTTCTGTAGTGCCACTTTCGCTAGCAGTTAATGTTACTGTAACTGGGGTTCCTATATTAGCACAATTAAAGGTGTTAATATCAATAGAAAGGTTTCCAGAACTAGTCCCATCATCGATATCATTGGCAGTAATGGTGGCGTCACCATTGGCATCTAAAGCGACCGTAATATCTTGACAAGATGCTGTTGGTTCACCAGTCGCTAAAGTTGCAGATACATTAATTTGATCTATAGCAATATCGCTTTGCCAGCTTGTACCTGTTGTACCAGAAAAACGCAGTTTAACCACCTGCCCATCGTAGGCACTTAAATCGATGGTTTGTTGAAGCCAAGCAGCACCACTGCTGGTTTGTTGTTGACCAGATATGGTATTTAGTGTAAACCAGGTGTTTCCATCATCAACACTAATGTCTGTATTTAAATCTCCCATACTACCACCAAACATATGATAATAGAATGAAAATGAAGTACTCACATAATTTGTTAAATCGAAACAAGGACTTTCTAAATTTACTGTAGCATTAAATCCTAACCCAGTAGTAGAAGCTTCAGTATAAAAGTAATTACCGCCACCATTAAAATCATTAGAAGGACCTGTATTATTTGAAGGGGTGCCATTTGCATCCAACGTCCAGTTGCCATCGTCTCCCCCTGCTTGA
>CALDCO010000305.1 GCA_937937185.1 uncultured Flavobacteriaceae bacterium | reverse complement strand
ATTAAACCTCATGGTAAAGAGTGGAAACAGACCTTTCAACATTTAATGTTGCCATTTTTAAACCCAAAAATCTTTCCATCGTCTATCTTACCGCTTTTGGCAAATCATTTTAAAAACCCTAAAGCGTCTAGTGATACCGATGTAAAACTGGCCTTAGCCCTAAAACAATACGATGCGCCAAATGATAATACGTATGTTTTCGAAATCCCTTTTGGGAGTAAGTTTAAACTCTACAACGGGCGTATTTTTGTAAGAGGAAAAAAAAGAGTAAAACGCTACGAATGTGTTGAAATTAAAACAGGAAAAAGCTATTTGTTTAATCCCAATGCCGAAGTGCATGCCCTTGAAGAAAGCCACGAAGTTTCGGACTCATTTTTGAACAACAACTTAAATTGTTCAAGTAATGCTAATTCGTTTTCTTAATTTTAAGCGAATGTGCAAGAGGAATAGTAAAGCGCAATCAATAAAAAACATTTGTATATTAGTGCATAAACATTTTAAGTAAAAACAAACATTTTAAATTTAAAATAAAAAGATACCCGCCATCGCGGGCTTACATATGAATCATAACTATTATGCCATTTTAATGGCTGGAGGGGTAGGCTCTCGTTTTTGGCCTGTAAGTACAAAAGGGTTTCCTAAACAATTCCATGATATGCTTGGAACAGGAGACACTCTAATTCAAAAAACATTTCATCGATTAGCAAAATTAATTCCTAGAGAAAACATATTCATTCTTACCAATGAACGTTACAACGATTTAGTTTTCGAACAACTTCCCGAGGTCACTAAACGCCAAGTGGTTTTAGAACCTGCAATGCGTAATACGGCACCATGTATTTTATATGCTGCATTAAAAATTCAGAAAGAAAACCCAAATGCTGTAATGATTGTTGCGCCTAGTGATCACTGGATAGAAGACGAAACTGCTTTTATTAGTGATGTGGAACAAGCGTTTACTTTTTGTGAGCAAAATGAGGCTTTAATGACTTTAGGCATTACACCTACTTTTCCTAACACCGGTTATGGCTACATAGAATACGACACGAGCTCGACAAATGTGGTAAAAAAAGTAAATCAATTTAGAGAAAAACCAGACTATGAAACTGCGAAATTGTTTTTATCGCAAGGTCATTTTTTATGGAATGCTGGAATTTTTATGTGGCAGGTTAAAACCGTTTTAAAAGCATTTCAAGAAAATCAACCCGAACTTTATGAGCTCTTCGAAAAAGGAATACCAGTCTACAATACCGATTTTGAAGATGATTTTATTAGAGATCATTATGCGAAAGCTAAAAACATTTCTATTGATTATGCCGTGATGGAAAAATCTAAAAATGTACATGTAATCCCTGCAACTTTCGATTGGAATGATCTGGGCACTTGGGGGAGTTTGTACGATAAATTAGAAAAAGATGAAGCTAATAATGCAGTAGTTAATGCCAAAACATTAACAGAAGAGGCTTCTGGTAATATGATTAGAACTGCTAAAAGCAAAATTGTTGTTATCGATGGGCTTAAGGACTACATTATTGTAGATAAAGAAGACGTCTTACTTATTTTTCCTAAAACAAAAGAACAAGACATTAAGAGCGTATTACAAAAAGTGAAAAATAAATATGGAGAAGATTATATTTAGAGTTTTGAATACTAAATACTATTTTTTAACTTTCCACCTCTTACTTAACTCGGCTTTTTGTTTCAAACAAAAAATGTTACAACATAATAGCCCAGATGAGTAAATAAGTTAACACTAAAACACCAACTAATTTAAGATTTTTAGTTTTGATTCCCGATTACTAAAAACTAGCTATAAATTCTAACGACTAGTAACATGGAAGAAAATAAATTTAATTTCTCTGAGGAAGAAGAACAAAAAGCAAAAGCTGTAGATAAAGCCCAAGAAGCAGAAAAAACGCAAGCTGTTGAGGAAACTAAAGAAGCCGTAAAGAAAGATGCCAAAGGCCTTATAGGCAGTGTGCGGTCTTTTTTTGTACAACTGCTTGGCTTTGCGCATGATACCGACCGAGATGCCACAATAGAAGCGATTAAAGGAGATATTCCCTTTAAAGGAGCGACAGCTTGGATTTTAATTTGTTCAATTTTTGTGGCCTCTATAGGGTTAAATGCGAATTCTACAGCAGTAGTTATCGGAGCCATGTTAATTTCCCCACTAATGGGGCCTATTTTAGGAATAGGCCTGTCTTTAGCAATAAACGATATTGATACTTTAAAACGATCGTTAATAAACCTAGCAACCATGATTGTGCTAAGTCTTTTAACCGCATTTTTATTCTTTTATTTTTTCCCCTTAAGTGAAGACACCTCAGAGCTTTTAGGACGGGTGAAACCTGATATTAGAGATGTATTGATTGCCTTTTTTGGTGGCTTAGCTTTAATTATTGCAAGAACTAAAAAAGGAACGATTGCTTCAGTAATATTTGGTGTGGCCATTGCTACCGCTTTAATGCCACCATTATGTACAGTGGGTTATGGTTTAGCGGTTGCTGCAGAAGGCGATTTATCCAAAGGAATAGAGTTTGCTAAAGGCGCGATATACCTATTTACGATTAACACCATTTTTATTGCTTTAGCGACGTTTTTAGTGCTCAAATTATTACGCTTCCCAATGCTAAAATATGCAAATTCAGCAAAACGAAAACGCATCGCAAGACTGGCTTCTTTAATCGCCATTGTTGTAATGATTCCTGCTGTTATGACATTTTTTAGTGTATTGAAAGAAAGTAATTTTAAGAAAGACGCTAGAGCTTTTATTGATAATGAATTAGATGGGCTTCCTCATGCCGATTATATTAAAAAGAATGTAATTTATAAATATTCACCCGAACAGGGATCTTCTATTGCTTTAAATTCTTTTGGTTTAGATGAAATTCCTCAAAGCACCATTGATATATTAAAGAGTAGAATGAAGGCAAAAGCGTATAGAGCGATAAATGAGGCGACATTAATAGTCGATCAAAAGAAAAATAAGTCTTTAGATAATTTTAAATACATGGAAGAATTGCGTTATAGAGATTCTTTAGATCTTTTATCTCAAAACCAAAAAATTCAATTTTTAGAAGAACGTGTACAGCGTTTAGCAAAATATGAACGTGACGAAATCCCTTTTGAAAATATTACTGCTGAAGTTAAAATAAATTATGAGAATTTGGAACAAATAAGTTACTCTAATGTTATTAGTTCTAATTTTCAAAAAATAGACACTCTAACAGTATTTTCTGCTAAATGGAAAACAGATAACGCCATTACAGAAGAAATAAAAGAAAAAGAAAAACAAAAGCTAGAGCAATGGTTAAAGTTAAAACTAAAGCTTAAAAAGTTAGAGGTAAAAAGGATTAACTAGTTTTTATTGTCCTGATCTTCTAAGTACATTTTTCTAACTTTTTTAAATAAGTTAGAAGAGTACACAAAATCGGTAACCACTTTATTGTCGGTTCTAAAAATGGTCTCTCTCGAGCCTTCCCAGGCTTTTAAACCGTCTTTTAAGAAGACAATTTTTTCGCCAATTTCCATTACCGAATTCATATCATGCGAATTAATTACGGTGGTTATTTGGTATTCGTCGGTAATTTCTTGGATTAAATTATCGATAACAATTGCCGTTTTAGGATCTAAACCAGAATTAGGCTCATCACAGAACAGATATTTAGGCTTATTAACTATGGCTCTTGCAATCGCCACCCGTTTTTGCATTCCTCCAGAGGCTTCAGCTGGAAATTTATAATGTGCATTCTCTAAATTTACACGCTTTAAAACAAAATCTGCACGTTCTAGCATTTCAGCTTTAGTCATTTTTGTAAACATGCGAAGTGGAAACATCACATTTTCAGCTATGGTCATTGAATCGAATAACGCACTGCCTTGAAACACCATACCTATGTCCGCTCGCACATCTCTTTTTTTGTCTTCCGAGAGTTGCGCAAATACTTTTCCATCGTAAGAAATACTCCCTTTTTCATAATTAAAAAGACCTAGTAAACATTTAAGAAATACAGTTTTTCCAGAGCCACTTTGTCCAATAATTAAATTGGTTTTTCCTTTTTCAAAAGTCGTGGTAATTCCTTTTAAAATATGCGCCTCTCCAAACGATTTGTTTAAATCTTTTACGTCTATCATTAGCTTAAAAGGAGTTGAGTTAAAATATAATTAAGAAGTATGATCACAACACTGGTCCATACAAAAGAAGTGGTACTGGCTTTACCAACTTCTAAGGCACCGCCTTTCATATAATAACCATGAAAAGAAGGCACTGTTGCCAAGACAAAGGCAAATAAAAATGTTTTAATAAAGGCATAAACTATATGAAAAGGAATAAAATCTATTTGTATTCCCATTATGTAATCGTCTAAACTAGCGTAACCCCCATAAATGCAAGCTACCAACCCGCCCATTATACCTAAAAACATGGCGATAGAAATTACAAAAGGATATAGCGTTAGGGCAATAAATTTTGGAAAAACCAAGTAGTTAATTGAATTAATGCCCATAACCTCTAAAGCATCAATTTGTTCTGTTACTCGCATGGTTCCTATACTGGAAGTAATAAAAGAGCCTACCTTTCCAGCCATAATAACAGAAATAAAAGTTGGCGCAAATTCTAATAACACAGATTGCCTTGTGGCGAACCCTACTAAATATTTAGGAATTAGAGGGTTGTCTATATTCAACGCCGTTTGTATGGTAACCACGCCTCCAACAAAAAAAGAAATAAATGCAACAATACCAATAGATCCAATAACAAGATCATCAATATCTTTAAGAATAAGTTGTTTCATAACAGACCATTTGGTCATTTTACGAAACATTTCAATAATCATTAAAAAATAAGATCCAATGTTATGTAGGTACTGCATAATCTATTTTAATACTGCTAAAGTATGAAACATATAGGACTTAAATTTAATACGCATAAGAAATAATTAAACGGGTACTCCCAGTAACAGATAAAACAATTACTAAGTTTAAACCACTTCGTTAACAAAAAAGACATAAAAAAAACAGAAAACCTTTTTTATAAGATTTCCTGTTTTATCATTTGGTTGGTTAGTATTCTACCTTCGTATAGCTATTCGCCTTGTTATCTCTGTCGCTTCACCTTTTATACTAACAATGTAAAGACCATTAGAAAGGCTTGAAGTATCTAGAGTATAATTTTGGTCGGCACTAAACGATTGTTTTAAAACCCGGACACCCAACATATTATGCATAATTAGTTCATAATTGCCTTTGTCCATCCCCTGAATGGTGATATGGTCATTCGCCGGGTTAGGGAATAAAGAAATATTTGTATTTAAATCGCCTTCAAAATCATTATCAGATAAAAGCCTTGAACCCACTCTAGTACCATTAACTCTTACTTCAGCCATGTGTAAGTAATTAGTCCCTCTTAATTGGATTCTAACCACTCGTCCTCGAGCACGCACATTATAAGCCTTTCCTCTTCTGGCGGTTTCACTTACCCGCACAGATTTAATCTCCCTACCGCCTCTTCTGTTATAAACTTTAATATCAAAATTTTGTAATCTATCTCTGCAGCAATCTGCTCTATTCCAAATTTGAACATCTCCAATATCTGCCTCAAAACCTAAATCTACTTCCCACCAAGCTCTGTTATCTTTTTTAGTATGATTAAAATTACTTGTGTTGCCATCTACAGATTTTCCAGACCCAAAGCGATTGTCGTTATCTCTAAAAGTACTGGATTGGAAAGAAGGTTTTCCTGCTGCAAGGTTAGAAATAGTTCCATTTCCACCACCATCGCTATCATCATCTCTATCATCACCACCACCATTAGCATTAACTGGTTTGTACACACGTATCCAATCTACCCAAAAAATATTTTTACTATTATCGGCTAGCTCCTGCTGTGTCGCTGCTGGTCTCCAAGCGGTTTGGTTTTCGCAATCGATAACAATTCTTGTTCTCTGGTTTAACCCTGTGCCTCTAGTAAAGTTTTGAGGGTCGATTTGATTTCTACCAGAAACAGTTCTCACTTTTCTTCCATCTATATAATATTCTAAAGTCCATGGATCTTTCCAGTAACACCCATAACGATGATAATCTGCACGCCATGGTCTGCCACCATTATAATACCAAGAACCTTGGTCCTTTGGCTGATAATCTTGAAATGGTTGGCGGATAAATACATGGTGACTTAAGTGCATTCTTTGAGAAAAATAAGTCCCCCCTCGATCACTACCATAACCTTCCATAATATCAATCTCTTGAGTTTGATCGTCTGTTATAGTCCAAAAGGCGTTCGCAAGCACTTGGTCCATTATTTTAGCTCTAATTTCCATGTAAACAGGATATTGTATGTAGTTTTTTGAGCTAATAACACCATTATAAGACCTACCATTGCCAGCCGGTTGCGCCTGAATGCCTAACTGCGAACCATTGGTCCATGATTGATTTTCGTTAAATATCGTTGCGCCAGGTCCAGTCCATCCATTAACGTAATTGGGTCTCCATTTACTCGTAAATGCAGAAGGCCTGTTTCCTGCATCACTAACATAATTAAAACTATCAGACACATTGCTTTGTAATTGCCAAGTTTTACCATTACCTGCATTTGCAGGCACTGGAATACCTCTCCAATCTTGAGCACTAATTCCTGAACAAATTAAAAGTAGGAGAAAAAATAAAAAGTCATTCTTTTTCATAATATTTGGTTGTTAAAGTGAATAATGATAAATAACAATACTAAAACAGAACCAATACCATCTTTAATTAAGGACTTAACAAAAGCAGTTATTAATTATACTTAAGATTTGTATTAAAAAAACACAAAGTCCTTCTTCGAAATTAACATTTTATCTGTTATGAATATTATGTATTTATTTATGATTAATTTTGAGTATTATCTATTTTTACACAATCAATTTTAACAAAAACTCAAAATTTATTACTTAAAATTATAAATTTAATATTTAGTATCCAAAATTTTTATACTGAAATTCAATAACTTACCCTTTAAAATTTACTGTTATTTTCCACAACAAGAATGAGAAATCACGATTGGGATTTTAGATAAAAAATAGTAATTGAAAATATAGATTCTAAAATCCATAAAGCGCAAATACCTTATAATCATATAATTAACAACAAAAATAAATAACCAATCTAAACAGAAGCGCTTAAGGCATACGAAAAATTATTACACGATTATAGTTGATCTAAAAATCAATTATTGAAAACATCTAGCGGTTAAATAAAATTTGATTTTTAACTCAGATGAACGTTTTTTCTTACGCTTAAACCGATTTTTCTCATGATAAATCCTCTTAAAACGCAACTAATGATCAATTTTTTTTCAATATTCAACTAGAGGTTTGAGGTATATTTCCAAAATATACACCGCTGTAAATCTTAAATCATTAATCACAAAAAACGACTCTTTTTTATCTAGTCGAAGTAAAAAATTAAAGCACTTAATGACCATTTAAAAACACACTATTGAGAATTGTTAAATTATAACTATCTTAAAGCCTACATGGGTATAAAAACCAATGACTAGGCACGAAAACGCCTTAGTTAAGTTTTAGAGGTGTTACTGTATAGTTTTTGTCTAGTTAACGATAAGCCTTAATAAATGCCGATAAACTAGCTTTGAAGTATAACTTAGTAGTAGTATATAAGGAATGTCTAAGAAAATAATTTTAATGCTTTATGCTTTAACCGCTGCGCTTGCGAGCTGTAAACCTTCGCTTCCCGAAGAGGTCGCTATTGCTTATGAGCAACTTCCAGAAAAGATAGATTACAATATTCATGTTAAGCCAATATTATCTGATAAATGCTTTATCTGTCATGGTCCAGACAAAGCCAAAGTTACTGCGGGTTTACAATTGCACAGCCCAGAAACCGCATTTTTAGAACTAGAGGAGTCTCCAGGTAAATTTGCTATAACCCCGAAGAATTTAAAAAAGTCGGAAGTTTTCCATAGAATTACTTCTAACGACCCTAACTTTATGATGCCTACACCGGAATCTTATTTAAAACTATCGGCTGAAGAAAAAGCTACGCTTATTAAATGGATAGAAAAAGGGGCCGAGTACAAAGATCATTGGGCATTTATTCCACCAAATGCCCCTGAAATTAAGAGAGATAAAACAAGTAAACAAGACCTTAATCCTATCGATTATTTTGTTACTAAAAAATTAGAACAGCGAAATCTTAGATTGTCCAAAAAAACGACTAAGGAATTATTATTGCGAAGAGTCTCATTAGACCTTACCGGATTGCCCCCAACTAAAAAAGAAATTTTAAACTTCATTAATGATAATTCTCCTAATGCCTATGAAAAACAGGTAGATCGCCTCTTAGCCTCTAAGCACTATGGCGAAAAAATGGCGATTGATTGGCTAGATTTAGCGCGTTACGCAGACACGCATGGGTATTTTGTAGACCGCTACAGAGACATGAGTCCTTGGCGAGATTGGGTCATTAATGCTTTTAATGAAAATATGCCTTACGACAAGTTTGTAACTTGGCAATTGGCTGGTGATTTATTCGACAACCCAACGAAAGAACAAATCTTAGCAACGGGTTTTAATAGATTACATCCCCAAAATTTAGAAGGTGGAATTATTGATGAAGAATACAGAGCCGAATACGTATCAGACAGAACCAATGTTGTTGGCCAAGGACTAATGGGGTTAACCGTTGCCTGCGCCAAATGCCATGATCATAAATATGACCCTATTTCTCAAAAAAATTATTTCGAATTGTACAGCTTTTTCAACCAAGTGAACGAATCGGGTCAAATTCCTTGGGATTGGTCAATCCCTGTTCCAACCCTATTAATTCCTACTGAAGAACAAGAAAAAATAGAGAAATACCTTAGCAGCCTGGTTGAGGACAACAAAAATAAAGTAGAGGAAACAAAATCTTTAGCCCTAACAGAAGCCAAAAAATGGATCCATCAGGAAAAATACAAGAGAGAGGCTTTTACCGATAATAAACATTTACTAGCGTATTATGATTTTGAAAATAACTCGTTACGAAACACCCTTAATTTTAGGCAAAAGGGTAAAATGAAAACACAGTTTGCTGGAAATCAAAAAATAGTATTCAAAGACGGATATAAAGGAAAAGGTTTAGAATTTGATGGAGATGCTTGGTTAGATTTAGAAAATGTTGGAATATTTCAAAGAAGTGAAGCCTTTAGCATAGGCATACGCGTATTTGTACCCGAAGATCTTAAAGAAGGTGTTATTTTTCATAAGGCGCAAGGCACTAGACTGCATAGCTATCGAGGCTATCACCTATCCATAACAAAAGATAATACCTTCGAACTACTACTAGCGCACGTCTGGCCAGATAATGCTATAGTTGAAAAAACCATTCAAAAAGTTCCCAGAAACCAATGGATTCAATTAACATTAACCTATGATGGCTCTAGCAAAGCTAAAGGCCTAAAGTTGTTTATGGATGGCGCACCCTTAGAAACAAAGGTTGAAATTGATAACCTTTATAAAGATATTATTTTTCACAATTTTGAAGATTATATTTACGCAAAACCAATAGAGCCAGGGCTACAACTTGGCGCAAGATGGAGAGGCAAGGGCATTGCAGGCGCAGTAGTTGATGACTTAATGGTTTTTAATAAAGAACTAACGCCCCTCGAAATAATAAAAATAGCAAACCCAAAACAACTCACTCCGTTACTTGCTAAAAATAACGAAGCGCTCTCTAATACAGAACTAAAGCTGTTAACAGAGTATTACTTTTCTGCAAAATCTAATCCTGTAAAAAAAGCCTTGTCTTCACTTCAAAAAGTAAGAACCAGATACGCAGATAGTGTAAATAATATACAAGAGGTAATGGTGATGAAAGACTCTGCTGGTATTAGAAAAACCTTTGTTTTAGAAAGAGGACAATATGATGCGCCTGGAGAGGAAGTATTCCCAAATACGCCTGCTAGTTTACCTCCTATGCCAGAAGCACTACCAAAAAACAGATTGGGTTTGGCAAAATGGTTAACAGACCCTAAGCACCCGCTTAC
>CALDCO010000304.1 GCA_937937185.1 uncultured Flavobacteriaceae bacterium | reverse complement strand
ATATGTCTCTTAAATTAACCACGTGTTACATTAATTTATTAACTAATTATTTCTAATTAATATTGTAACAAACATAAAACTATTTTTAACACTTTTACAAGTTTTAGTAGTCCAAATTCATGAATTTAGACTACTAAAAAATGATGTTAAACGTTATGAATAAAGGATTTTACTAAAAACTGAAATATATTTTTAATCAAAGCTTTTTAGTACCACTTTAGCCTGTAAAAAATACTTTCCAGTTCTATAATTTTTTTGTTTTTCGAAATGTAAGCTCTTAATTTCTCCATATTTTGTGTCTTGTTCTAACTTGTGAACCAGTTTTAAAATGGCATTGAAGTTTCCCTCTAACGTAAATTGATAAGTTTTTATAATCAGGTCTTCTTTTTTTACGGTATGCGGCTCAAGAAAATTAACCACTTTTAATTGGTTAGCATGTGCATAGGTGTTTATTGTTTTTAACAAATTGTTTTGTAGTGAGCTGCCGTCTAATTGATACTTTTTAAGTAACCCATTATAATAACTCTGTTTTTGTTTTAATAAGGAGAGCTGCTTGGGCGCATTTTTAAAAAGGAGGTCTTGCTGTTTAAGTACATTGTATTGTTTTTTGAGTGCCATGGTATTAGAAATAGCCAACTTACAACTTAGCAGTAATGCTATTGCAAAGCCAATAACTAAAAGTCTGTTTTTAGTCTTATTAGTCATTGGTTAAATTTAATTTAATGGTGAATATTGATTGGGCTTTTGAGGTATCGCCGTAGTCTTTAATATCAATCGTTTCTATCCAGTTTTTAGCTTCCAAAAGGGCAATCCATTCAGAAAATACTTTGCTTGATGTCGACGCACCAGAAACAAAAATACTCTTTTCGTTATACTGTATGGCTTGGTCTTCTTTGACGCGTTTTAAAAGCGGTTGAAAATTTAACGCATCAAGTAAAATAGTATTTGGCAAACTTTGCACTATGGCATTGGTATAAAATGAACTTTTAGAGGCATTACTTTTTAGCACATCATCTACTAATTTCTTGGTTTTAGTAACGTCTTCATTTAACTTTAAAATAGTGCTTTTATTTGCTTCATTTATTTGGGAGGTTTGTTGTAGTGTTTTTACTTTTTCAAAATAGTGATTGAAAAAGAAAAAATTAATAAGCAGTAAACTTAAAACGAAAAACAAACCGAATTTAAAAAACTGACTAAAAAACCGAGATTCTTTATAGTCTTTAAATAACGACTGCTTTAGAGTGTTATAGTTTGTATGAGCCGTATTTGTTTGTAAAATAGGTTGTAATGCGCCTGCTAATGCATTAAGAGTTTTACTCGTTGCCTCTAAACCATTAATATTATATTTGTTTATGGTTTTAGGTGCAGATTTTTCAATAGTCGAAATGTAATTATTCTGTATGGTGATTTTAGAATTTGAAGTTGCAATAGATGGAGATGGAATAAACGCGGCGACATTAGAAACGATAGTATTGCCTAGTGAAAAACTTAAAACAGCCTTATTTAATTTTTTATAGCCCTCAATTATTTTATCAACATCATCTTTTCTACATATTGAAATAAAATGGGTTTTGCCTTGGGTTAAGACTTCATAATAAAACTCGTTTGTGTTTATGTTGGGAAATACTTTATAAACTAATTTTAAAGGGTCGTTAATATCGCTCGTAATAGATTTGCTAAGAACACTATTGTTATTAATAATTAATATAAGGTGCTGTTTTTTGGGAAGAAACGATGAAGCGATTTCGATACTCGACGCTTCAAAATTTTGTTCCAATTCAATTTTGTTTTTAGCTTTCTTTAAGAGAGTGATTAGAATCGTGTCTTCATTGTTTATTGTAGCATGTTCTACACCACAAAAGTGCTGACCAAACTGAAGATATGAGACTATGTTTTGAAACATTAATAAATGACCGTAGGTTTAATTAAGACAGATAGTTTTGATTTTCTGGCCTCTCTTCTTCTTTTACTAAATAAGTATTTAATAATAGGGATTCTAGCTAAAAAAGGAACGCCAGTACCCGAATTGCTTTTTGAATTTTCTTCTAAGCCACCCAGAATAGCAATGTCCTGATCTTGCATTCTTATAATAGACGTAAAATTACGCGAACTAATATCTGGTGGTGCTTCTTCAGAAATGCGATCTCCAAAACTAGATTGAATAACATTAATGTCTAATAATACCTGGCCGTTACCCGAAACCGACGGTTTTATGGTTAATCCCAATTCGGCATCAATAGGGAAAAAATTGGTGATTTCTGAACTCTGGGGGTTATCGGTGCCTATAATGTTACGCTGGGTAACGGCATAATATGAAGTTTCACCATTAGAGAACGTTGCACGGTGCCCATTTAAAGTGGCTAATTTAGGGGTAGAGAGTACTTTAAAGTTACCGTTGGTTTCCAGGGCTTTAATTCTGGCAAAAAAATTAGGCACTACTTTTCCTAAATTAA
The DNA here is from genome assembly GCA_937937185.1 of uncultured Flavobacteriaceae bacterium. GTDB lineage: Bacteria > Bacteroidota > Bacteroidia > Flavobacteriales > Flavobacteriaceae > JAHDGB01. The sequence goes on along the minus strand of CALDCO010000304.1, from coordinate 9,599 downwards.
AACCACCAAAATCATTAAAACTACCTATTATTTTATTTATGGTTTTTGCTCCTAACTCTAAATCTGTGTCTGGGAATAAATTGCCTCGGGTTTCTACGGCATCATTTCCTAAGCCCCATTCTACACCTGTCTCTATAGTATTGTTTCGACTTACTTCTATAATCATTACTTCAATAAGTACGACAGGAACAGGTTTGTCTATTTGTTTTAAAAAATTTCTGAAACGTTTAATTTTTGAACTTGGCCCGGTAACATAAAAACTATTTAATTCAAAATCGATTTCTATATCTAAATCTTGGGTTAACTCTGCCGGAATGATACTTAAAATATCACTCGACTGACTGCTGCTACTAATACCATTATCACTACCAAAACCAGAACTAAAACGTCCTCCATTTTGGTTTCCAAACGATGGTCGTTGGCTCGTGTTGTTTCCATTGTTAAACGAACCAGAGCTATTATTTAACCCATTAATTTGGTTAGAATTAATTCCAGATCCATTACTAAAATTATTAAAAGTTCCATTATTGCCAAAATTATTACTTGGACGCCTGTTACCTGCGCCAGAAGGATCTGATAGCAGTTCAACCGATCGAAACTGAAGCGAAATCACTTCTACATTGCGAACACTTAACTGGCTTTCTGTGCCAAAATAATAAATATCACCTTCTTTTTTAAAAGTGAATTTATTAGTGCCTGATGCGGTTGAAACTTGGTTTTGCGAAGGCGTATTATTTTGCGTGCCGTTTTGCCTTGGAAGAGTTCCAGAGTTTGAAGCGCTAGTGGCATTAATTTGCGATTCAAACAATTTTGTTAACAACCTATCAAAATGTATCGATTTGGCTTTAAATGAAGCCGTTCCAGCAGCATCTAAAGGCGTTGCTGTAAACACATCTATTTTAAGTTCATTTCCAATATCGTTAATCACATCGGCAATAGGCGTATTTTGAAAATCGACTTCTAATAATTTGTTTTCGAGATTTAATACTTTAAAAAAGAAATTAGACTGCCGTTTTCTTATTGGTCTTTGCGGAGCTTGAGGGTTGTTAGGATCTGCAGTTCCTGTAGTTGTTCCACCTTCAAATAAATAAAAACCTTCTTTAGATTTTTCAACATACAAATTATTAGCAAATGCTAAATTATTCATTGCCGATTCAAATGGCAGGTCTTGAATATAGGCAGTTAAGGGTAAGCTTCCCAGCGCAGGAGAAAACACCAAGTTTTTACCCGTTTTATCCATAATAATTTTAAACACATCGTATAATGAATCGCCTTTAGCATCAATAGAAATGGTTTTGTTTTCTGGGTTAAACGTAATAGGGATAATTCGCTCTTCTGGCTTTTCTTCTGGTTTTTTGTAGCGTTTTATTGAGAGTATGTTTCCTGTAAAATCGATGGTTAATTCGTATTCTTTACATAAAAAAACGAGTAAATCGGCAACCGTTGCATTCGTAAAATTGTTTTTTATGGGCTGATTTAAATCTGCCGACACATTAATATTTACTTTATGTAATTCAGAAATGGCTAAAAGAAAATTAGCTAGTGTAATATCTTGAACCTGAATATCGGTCTTTACATTTTCGGTTAGACCTGGATTAGAAACCGATAATAATTCTAATTTAGTTTTTATGTTGTTAATACGTTGTTCTTCATTTTGGGCAAAGCCAAAAACAAAGACGGAGTGTATTACTATAATGAGTATTTTTTTCATGTGTTAATAGTAGTAGTTTTTTAACGGTCACCTAAAACAATCATTCTAATCATGTCGCGATATCATTAAATCTTAGACAGGTGTTTCATAATAATTAAATAGTTAAACCGCTAAAAGCGCATAAATTTCATCAACAGAAGTTATTCCCATTTTTACTAAATTTATAGCGTTGTCTTTTAGTGTTTTTATAGTATTAGTTTTAATGTAATTATCGATTTCTAATTCGTTATTTTTTATATGCCTTATTAATGTTTTGGTAATAGGAATAATTTCATAAATCGCTTTTCGGTCTTTATAACCTGTATGGTAACAATGGCTGCATCCTACTGCAACGAAATGGTTTTTAATGTCGTTAGGGATTTCATACTGAGACGGAAAAATATTTGGCGAAATTATGGTTTCTTTTTTACAATGATCGCATAATTTTCTTACTAAACGTTGTGCTACACTTACATTAAGAGTGCTTGCTATTAAAAAAGGTGGAATATCCATATCTATTAAACGAGAAACAGTTGCCCAGGCCGAATTGGTATGTATGGTAGATAATACCAAATGACCAGTTAAAGCCGCTCTTATGGCCATATTTGCTGTTTTAGCATCTCGTATTTCACCAACCATAATCACATCTGGGTCCTGACGCAAAAAGGTGCGCAGCGTGCTGGCAAAATCTAATCCTATATTTTCTTTTAATTGCACTTGATTAATGCCTTCTAAAGTATATTCAATAGGATCTTCTATAGTTAATATATTCGTTTTATCGTCGTTTAAAAGCTTAAGCGTGGCATATAAGGTTGTCGTTTTTCCAGACCCTGTTGGCCCAGAAATTAAGACAATGCCATTAGGCTTTTTAATAGTCTCTTTGTAGGTTTTTAATTCGCTTTCGGTAAACCCTAAATCGTCTAATACAATATGATTTGCGTCTTTACTTAAGATACGCAACACTAATTTTTCACCATGAAGTGTTGGTAATGAAGACACGCGAATATCAAACTCATCGTTAGTTGTTTTTACAGTAATTCTTCCGTCTTGAGGCAAACGCTTTTCAGAAATGTCTAGGCTTGCTTTTATTTTTAACTTATTTATAATGATTGGATACTCTTGTAGCGAAATAACATATTGTTCTTTTAACTTACCATCTAAACGGAAGCGCACTCTACAGCGTTCTTCATAGGGTTCAAAATGAATATCGCTACTCCCAATATCTTTGGCGGTTAATAGAATTTTTTCTAAAAAATCGTTACTAAAATGTAAATCTTCTGTAGTGTTTGCTCGCTTTCTAAAATTAGTAGTTAGATATTTGGCAATAGATTCTTTAGAGTCTTTTACAAAATGAATGGTTTTACCTAAAACAATTTCTAATTCCTGTTTTAAATCGTCTGTGGCTTCTTCAGTCTTAAATGTAATGCTATTATTGGTGTGTTTTACAGGGATGACTTTATAATGAAAAGCTTGTTCACTACTTATAAGTTGTATTAAATCTGTAGATATGTTGAATTGGTCTTTCAAAATAATTTAAATCGTATAAACAGCATTAATAATGCCAAACCAATAGCCTAAATAAACCATTCCAAAAAACAAACTCATATACCCTGCTAAAGGCACTGTTTTATTTTTCGAACTCTTTTTTAAGATATAATGCAGCATTAGCGAAAATATTAGGGCACTTATAAATAGTATTAAAAAAGACACTGAAGCAAAAGCAAATGATAAAGCTATAAATAACAGAACATCTCCTAAACCAAAGGTGTCACTAAATTTCATTTTTAATTTGAATTTTGAATATAAAAGTAGCATTAATAATAAAATAGATACAAAAATGAGATTAATAACGGTACTCATAAAAAACAATTCTGGTAATACACTGTTATAATGTAGTAGACCACAAAGTATAGCGACCATGGGAAAAAAGAACCAGTAAACCTTACGCTCTTTTAAATCTTGATAAAAAATAGAAAGAAAAATAAACATTAAGGCGAGTTTTAAAAAAAACACTTAAATTAATCTTTAATCGTTTGTTTGGGAGTTCCGTTTTCATCAATTTCCCAGACATTAAAAACACCATCTCCATCAAAATCGGTTATCGCAGTTGCTCTTGCTTTAAAACTATTATTTGTAGCATTTAAAATTTCATAGATATAATTGGCTTTTCCATCCTCTTTAACTGTTTTAGGCGCTTCAAAGTCAATATCATTAAAGTCCATAGAGTATTTAGAATACATGTACCTATATGTGGTTTGCGAATTGTGAATATGTGTTAATTGGGTTTGGGCTTCTATACTTCTTGTTTTACTAATTAGTGGCATTAAATTGGGTAAAGCTAATAAAAGTAATATTCCTATTATTACCAGTACAATTAATATCTCTTGAAGATTATAAGCTGGAATTTTTTTGTTAAGTCTCATTTCATCTGTTTATCTCTGTATGCCCTATATTTTGTCGATACCAAATTGTAATTTAGTAAATAAACAACTCAATAATCATTTCTGCGCACAACAAAAAATAGTCATGGATATTTCATATTAATTAGGAATGTAAATATATAAGATATTTTATTAATACGGTTAATTTTCATTTATTGACAATTAAATTGGTTATGTTGTTTTATAATACCAGTATTGTTATTAGTTTACATAAATAACTAATAATCACATTAATTATTACTTTTTACCTAAAAGGGATTATAAAACTATAACGGTTAAATGCAAATAATTATCTTTACAAAAAATAGAACAAATGTTTAAAAATATACAATTTATACTCTTTACATTAGTTATAGTTTCATGTAAATCGGTTGCTGTGCAGGGGAGTTACCAACAAACAACAAAACAGAAAGTTGTTTTAGGGAGTATTGGTTTAAATAGTAATTTTATACTCGAGCAGGGTTATGATAATACAGGGCTACCAAATTATGAAAAAGAAATAAAGGTTTCTATTAGCGCAGTACCATATAGCAATACCACCTACAAAGCGTTTAGTAAAGCAGCATTATTGCAGGAGGCTAATTTTAAAGTGAATTATGTAGATTCGCTAAAAAATAAACCCAGATATATAGATATTTCTATAGCAGATAATGTCTTGTTAATTGAGAGTTTAAATGCGAATTCTAATAGCGCCATTAAAAATTATTTAAGTACTCAAAATGAAGCAAAAGTGGTTACTAGTATTGGTATGGCTTTGCCTGCAAATTTAATTAATAGCATAAAAGAGGGAGAGGAGTATTTTTTGTCTGAGTATGGTAAAAAATCTTACGCTATAACAGTCTATAAAAAAGGAGAATTAATGGTCACGATACCTTTTACTGATGGGGTTATTTTTGCCTACGATGTTTCTAGCTGTTGTTGGCAAGAAAATAACAAACATCAAATAGCTATTGTCGATTTGGTTAATAATGTAAATTGCCCCTATAAAACACATACTTCAGCCAAACGCGCTAAGAAAAAAAATAATTATTTTAAATTCTAAATAATGAAAAAAAACCTAATTGTTTTGTTCTTTTTTTGTTGTTTTTTTACTTGTGATGATCTTGTAGAAGTAGATGACATTTCTAATGAAATCGTAACCGTATTAGCCCCAAGTGATAATGTTACTGTTACAAGTACAACAGTTAATTTTGCATGGGAAAATGTAGAAGATGCCGACCATTATAAAATACAAATTGCAAGACCTAGCTTTGAAGCCGCTCAGGAGATTATAATAGATTCAATATTGACGACTAATCGCTATAGTAAAACCTTGGAAAGTGGAGATTACCAATGGCGTATAAAAGCGACAAATATTGAGTTTGAAACACTGTTTACTACTTTAAATTTTTCAGTTGAAGAATAAAACAAAAACATATCTGTTGCTTGGCTTTGTGGGGCTTATTTGGGGAATCATAGGCTATAAAATTTTATCGGCAGTAAATCCCAACGCGTCTCCAATTGAAGCACAAGAGTTTAGTGTAAATTTTAACCCTGAAAAACAGTTGGAACTGGATACCTTTTCGGTTCAAACTGTAAATAGAGACCCCTTTTTAGGCACACTACTATCCAACAAAAAAAAAATTAAGAAAAAGAAGAGAGAATCCTCAAAACCCGATTTAGTATGGCCTTCAATTATTTATCAAGGATTAGTTAAAGATAAGAATTCTAACGTCGAACAAATATTTATAATTAGTGTCAATGGAAAACAAGGTTTACTAAAAAGAAACAAAGTTTTTAATGAGGTAACTATTATAAAAGGCAATAAAAAAGAACTTGTTGTAAAGTACAAAGGAAAGCTTAAAACAATCGAGTTAAAGCGATGATTAATAAAAAGTTAAATGCGGGGGCTTTACAACTTACATTATTTATAATTGTTGTTATTGCATTGCTTTTAGCGGCTTTTGTATTAATAATAAATGGGCATCATCTCTACAATATAAAAACCCAGTTTGTTAAAAATACTGTTGAACATAGTAATAACGGAATTCACTACGCGCTTCGTAATAATTTTGAAGCAACCACGCTGCAAAGTAAAGACTTTAACTATATAAAAACCGAGATCACCAAAGCGTATTGGGGCGGATTTGAAAAAGTGCATTCTACGAGCACTATAAAATCGAATACCTTCAAGAAAATAGCCTTAATAGGGGCAAAACAACCAGATTTTAGACGCACGGTATTATATGTTGAAGACAATAATAAACCACTTGTTTTAGTGGGAAATACAATTATTAAAGGATTAGCCTATTTGCCTAAACGCGGAGTAAAAGCTGGTAATATTGCAGGTAAGTCATACTATAGTTCTCAACTTATCTATGGACAAATTCGAGAAAGCTCTGAGTTACCTGAACTTAATAAAAAGAATTTTGAGCATTTAAAACAATTAAAAAACATAGATCGAGAAGCCCCACAAGAAGCCTTCCTAGCAATTAATAAAGAGAGAAACCATAAAAATTCATTTTTTAAGCCAACTCAATTCATCGTTTCGAATGCAACCATTAATTTATCTGAAATTAGCCTTGTTGGCAATATTATTGTAAAGTCTAAAACAAAAATTATTATAAATAGTTCGGCAAAGCTTAGAGATATTGTTTTAGTAGCGCCAGAAATTGTAGTTGGAAATAATGTAAAAGGAACATTTCAAGCAGTTGCAAGTCGTCAAATAAAGCTAAATAACAATGTAACGCTTAATTATCCATCGGCTTTATACGTTATTAATGAGAAACCATTGGAAGACAAAGTAGACAAGAACGCGGCCATTTCTATTGCTAGTAATAGCAAAGTAAGCGGTAGTGTTGTTTCTATAACCTCAAATAAAACAAGTAATTTTAAACCACAAATTGTTATAGATAAAAATGCTACAGTGGTTGGTGAAGTATTTTGTAATCAAAATTTAGAACTATTAGGCGAAGTGAAAGGCACTGTTTTTACAGCGAATTTTTTAGCGAATCAATCAGGTTCTATATATCAAAATCACTTATACAACGCGAAAATTAATGTGAACGATTTAAACCCAAATTATTCTGGCTTATTATTTAAAGATTCTAAAAAAAAGGTAGCCAAATGGTTGTATTAAAAAAAATAAAAGGCTCAACTTTAATGGAAACCTTAGTGTCTTCAGTATTAATTGTTATCATTTTTATGATCACCAGCATGATCTTAAATAATTTGTTTTCTAATAGCATTAAAAACAACACGCATGATATAAATACAAAGATTGATGAATTACATTATCAGTATTTAAAAGGCAACCTCCCTTTACCTTATGCAGATAGTTACAAGACATGGAGTCTCTCTGCCGAAATGATCAATGAAAATGGAGAGTCTCAAATAGCATTTGAAGCAGTTAACCCTGAAACCAACAAGCGACTAATTAAGATAATTAATGAAAACTAATACCAAAATAAAAGCCTTTACTTTAAGTGAGCTTATTGTGGTACTAATCCTCTCTAGTATTATTGTAGGATTAGCGTTTTCTGTTTTAACATTAGTTCAACGTCATATGCATGGTATTCAAGAAAATTTAAGTACGAATACGACACTAAAAAAACTAGAACAATCGCTTTGGATAGATTTTAATAGATTTTCTAAAATAAGCTACTCTAACACCAATAATGAATTGGTTTTAGCTTCAGAAATAGATTCTACTTCCTACAAATTTTTAACGCAGTATGTGGTGAAAGAGACCGACACTTTTAAAGTGGCAATAAAAAGTAAAACCTTCTTTTTTGATGCTAAAACTATTGAATCTGGCGCTGTTGATGCTCTAAAATTGAAAACGACCAAGGCATTTCGTAGTCAGGAATTATTTATTTTTATGGAAAATGATGCTAATGCCTATATGAATTAATGGGATTCGATTTAAGTAATATAAAAAAGAACAATGAGCGCATTAGTCCCTCTAAAAAAACGAGTAGCGACTCTTTCTTAAAAAAGGAAATTACCTTTTTTAATACGCCTTTTGGCTCTAAAATAAAGGAAGGCTTTTATTCTGAAGTTAGTGTGCTACTTGATGCTGGAGTAACGCTTAAACAGGTTTTAGAACTTTTAGAAAACGGACAAAAAAAGCAACAAAACAAGGCGATATTGTCACAACTTTCTAACGATATTGTTGCAGGGCGTAGCCTTTCAGAAGCTGTAAAAAAACAAAAACCATTTTCTCAATACGAGTATTATGCGTTAAAAATTGGAGAAGAAACAGGAACACTTTCTCAAGTAACTAAGCAGTTGGGCGAATACTATGAAAGAAAAAATGAGCAACGCCGTAATCTTATTAGCGCACTAACTTACCCGGTAATTATATTAAGTACGGCAGTTCTTGTGGTCGTGTTCATGTTGCGTTTTGTTGTTCCTATGTTTCAAGATATTTTTAAACAACAAAATGTAGAATTACCAGGAATAACGAAAGTTATTATAGCCGCTTCAGATTTTTTGAGAGATTATGGGTGGATAATGCTAATAGGGTTTATTACGGTTTTAATTTTAAGACCATTATTAAGCAAAAAAGTGTGGTATAAAACATTTAAAGACAAGTTTACACTTAAACTGCCTTTTATTGGTAATTTTGTTAAAACGGTATATTTGTCTCAATTTACGCAAGCGGTTTCTCTATTAACAGCATCAAAAGTTCCTGTAGTTAATAGCATACAGTTAGTAAAACAAATGATTCAGTTTTATCCTTTGCAGCAAGCTTTGGGTGCTGTAGAAAAAGATATTTTACAGGGGCATTCCTTGAGTAATAGTCTTGCAAAACATAAGCTGTTTAGTGATAAAATGGTCGCCCTTGTTAAAGTCGCAGAAGAAACAAATCAAAATGAACTTATTTTTAACAGGCTAAATAAGCAATATAATATTCAAGTACAACAAGAGTCAAAAATCTTATCTACTGTTATGGAGCCCATTATTATTCTAATCGTTGGTGTTTTAGTAGGTGTAATTTTAATTGCCATGTACCTTCCAATGTTTAAACTAAGTAGTGTAATAGGGTAATTGTTTTATGTGAGGCAAACTCTTGGTTTGTTTTCTTAAACCGTAAATTAATAGGTATATATAATCTGGTATTCTTTTTATAGTATGCTGCTCTAAAAAATCATCATGTGAGCATCCTATTTTACAAATTACAGTAGGACACAAAATATGGCGAAATTAAGAGCTTACATTTCGAAAAACAAAAAAATTATAGAACTGGAAAGCATTTTTTACAGGCTAAAGTGGTACTAAAAAGCTTTGATTAAAGATATATTTCATTTTTTAATAAAACCCTTTATTCATAACGTTTAACATCTTTTTTTAGTAGTCTAAATTCATGAATTTGGACTACTAAAACTTGTAAAAGTGTTAAAAATAGTTTTATGTTTGTTACAATATTAATTAGAAATAATTAGTTAATAAATTAATGTAACACGTGGTTAATTTAAGAGACATAT
>CALDCO010000303.1 GCA_937937185.1 uncultured Flavobacteriaceae bacterium | reverse complement strand
TTCTAATGCTAGAGCTGTATCTGTTAATTCTACACCAACCAGCCGTGCTCCTTTTGGTAAATTTTTATAAAACTCGTCAAAGGTATCATAATGAAAATAAGGCATTGCTTTTACGGCATTATGCGTATCACTAGCTTGTTTTGCATAACGATTGCCAATGGTAAAAATAAAACTTGCTCCTAAATTTTGAGCCGAACGCCATAAGACCCCTAAATTCTCTGGCGTTTTTCCATTTTGAATGCCTATACCAAAAAATTCATTTTCAAAATTATCTATTAGGCTCATTGTGTTATTTAACTTAACTGTAATGTAAACCTCTACTGCCCTCTGTCTACATATTATGATTTATTTGCTAACTGCCCGCAAGCCGCATCGATATCTTTTCCGCGACTGCGACGTACATTTACAACGATTCTGTTTTTTTCAAGATGATAAATATACTGGTCTATGGCTTTGTTTTTTGCTTGCTGAAATTGCCCGTCATCTATGGGGTTATATTCTATAATATTTACTTTACAAGGAACCAGTTTGCAAAATTGTACCAAAGCATCTATATCGTTTTGAGAATCATTAATCCCATCCCAAACCACATATTCATAGGTGATTTTACTTTTTGTTTTCTCATACCAATAGGCTAAAGCGTCTTTTAAATCTTTTAGCGGAAAGGTTTCATTAAACGGCATAATGCTAGTTCTTACTTCATCTATTGCAGAATGAAGTGATACTGCTAAATTAAATTTAACGGCATCATCTGCCATTTTTTTTATCATTTTAGGCACGCCTGAAGTCGACACCACAATGCGTTTAGGAGACATTCCTAAACCTTCTTTATCTGTTATTTTATCTATCGCTTTTATTACATTATTGTAATTCATAAGTGGTTCTCCCATGCCCATAAATACAATATTGCTGAGAGGCTTATTAAAATAAAGCCGACTTTCTTTGTCTATAGCCACTACTTGATCATAAATTTCATCGGGGTTTAAATTCCGCATACGTTTTAAACGCGCCGTAGCACAAAATTTACAATCTAAACTACAACCGACTTGACTTGAAACGCATGCCGTTGTTCTTGATTCTGTAGGAATTAATACCGATTCTACTATTAATCCATCATGGAGCTTAACGGCATTTTTTATAGTACCATCGCTACTGCGTTGCATCGTATCGACTTGAATATGATTAATCACAAAATTATTTTCAAGCATTAAGCGCGTCTCTTTTGAAATATTTGTCATGTCACTAAAAGCATGAACACTCTTACTCCACAACCACTCATACACTTGATTGCCTCTAAAGGCTTTATCGCCTTCTCTAACAAAAAAATCTCGCAATTGTTCTTTCGTTAATGCACGTATGTCTTTTTTTAAACCTGCCATATATCGCAAAAATAGGAAATCGGTTTACGATTAACGATTGAAGATTAACGATTTTTGATTTTTCACTATTTAATGACCTTAAACCGCATAATAAACCTCTTCTTTTGTTTAATTAAATGGGCATTATACTCTAAATTTAAAATAGCACTTTACTAAAAAAGCCTTGTCGTAATAAACTACAAACAAGGCTCTTCATTACTATTAATTTGAATTTTTTAGAGAATTAACATGGCATCTCCGTAACTGTAAAATTTATATTTTTGCTTAACGGCCTCCTCGTAAGCCTCTTTAATAAAGTCGTGTCCTGCAAAAGCAGACGCCATCATTAAGAGGGTTGATTTTGGCGTGTGAAAATTGGTAATCATGCAATTGGCGATACTAAAATCGTATGGCGGAAAAATAAATTTATTGGTCCAACCATCAATTTCGTTTAATGTTCCGCTGGAAGACACGGCACTTTCTACTGCTCGCATTACGGTTGTTCCAACAGCACAAATACGTCTTTTTTCTTTTTTAGCATTGTTAATGGTATCGGCGGCTTTAGCATCGATCGTGACTTCTTCACTATCCATTTTATGCTTTGATAAATCTTCAACCTCAACCGGGTTAAATGTCCCTAAACCAACATGTAAAGTAACTTCTGCAAAATCAATACCTTTTATTTCTAGGCGTTTTAATAAATGCTTCGAAAAATGCAAACCAGCAGTAGGCGCAGCAACTGCCCCTTCGTTTTTCGCAAAAATAGTTTGATAACGCTCTTCATCTTCAGGTTCTACCTCTCTTTTTATGTATTTAGGCAAAGGGGTTTCTCCTAATTGATTTAATTTATTTCGAAACTCTCTGTAAGACCCATCGTATAAAAACCGTAATGTACGTCCTCGCGAAGTGGTATTATCAATCACCTCTGCGACTAAGGTTTCATCATCTCCAAAATACAGCTTGTTCCCTATTCTTATTTTACGTGCCGGATCTACTAACACATCCCAAAGACGCTGTTCTTCATTTAATTCTCTTAATAAAAACACTTCTATTCTTGCTCCTGTTTTCTCTTTGTTTCCAAATAAACGCGCTGGAAAAACTTTTGTATTGTTAAGTATCACCACATCTTTCTCATCAAAATAATTGATAAGGTCTTTAAATGTTTTGTGCTCAATAGATTGCTTTTCTCTGTTTAACACCATTAAACGCGATTCATCTCTATTCTCTGAGGGATACTCTGCTAAAAGTTCTTCTGGTAATTTAAAATTAAAGTGTGATAATTTCATTAATGCTTATTACTTTTAATTATTGTTTTAACAATTGTAGGCTACAAAGATACAATCTCAAAATAGGCGTTGTCAAGTGTTTGGTTAATTATTATTCAGATATTTTAAATCCAAGTGATTTTAAATCTTCCCAAAATGAAGGATACGATTTAGAAACCACTGCCGCCGCTTCAATGGTAATGGGTACTTTTAAGGCTAAAGGCGCAAATGCCATGGCCATTCGGTGGTCATTATATGTAGAAATACTCACCTTTTCTTTGATTACCTCATTTTTACACAAATGCAAACTGTTATGAGTCGTTTTAACTGTACCGCCTAATTTTTCTATTTCTCTTTTTAAGGCCTCTAAACGATCGGTTTCTTTAATTTTAAGCGTGTGTAAGCCTGTTAAATAACATTCGATCCCCAAAGCAAACGCCGTTACAGCAATAGTTTGGGCAATATCTGGCGCATTCGATAAATCTATGTTAATTTTAGATTCCGGACTCACTTCTGAGGTTTTCTTTAGAATCACTTTGTTATTGTTATAAGTGGTCTCCACTCCAAATGCTTTATAGATTTCTGCCAAACACGAATCACCTTGTAAAGATTCTTTTTTATAGGAAGTGAGTTCAATTTCTGTATCGCGTTTAGACAATGCGACTATGCTGTAATAATAGGATGCCGAAGACCAATCAGACTCAACAACTAATGTTTGAGGCTTAAGCGTTGACGTTTTGGGCTCAACAAGGATTACATTCTCATTAAAATGACTCTTAATTCCTATTTGATGTAATAACTCTAACGTCATTTTTATATAAGGAACAGATGTTATTTTACCCTTTAAGGTTAATTCCAATCCGTTTTCTAATGTTGACGCAATAAGCAATAATGCCGAGATGTACTGGCTACTTACATTAGCCTCTAAAGACACTTTATGCTTAGTAAGCGTTTTTCCTTTAATAAGTAAGGGAGGAAAGCCTTCATTTTCTTTATAACTTATCTTTGCGCCTAGTTGGTTAAGGGCATCAACCAAAATACCTATAGGACGTTCTCTCATTCTTGAGGATCCTGTTAACTCAATATCTCTTCCTTTTTGAGTTGAAAAAAAAGCCGTTAAAAAACGCATTGCGGTACCTGCATGATGTATGTCTATAACATCACTTTTATTAGTCAAAGCCTTAGTCATTAACTCTGAATCGTCTGAATTTGACACGTTTTCAATCTTCAATTCTGGATACAGGGCTTGTAATAACAATAATCTATTAGATTCACTCTTAGAACCCGTAATGGTAATTTTAGACTGACGGTTAACTATTTTAGATTTTAGAAGTTTAATATTCATACGCTTAAGGGTGTGAAGATGCTCACTATTAAAACTTTAAAGTGAGCAGAAATACAGAAAAAATTTACCTTAATTTGTTATTGTTATGATGGCGGTTGTGATCGCGTTTAGTTTTAAAATCAAGCTTTCTATTAAACGCCTCTTGAAGATTTACTCCCGTTTGATTTGCCAAACACAAGACTACAAAAACAACATCAGCCAACTCTTCTCCTAAATCTTTATTTTTATCGCTTTCTTTTTCACTTTGCTCGCCATAACGTCTGGCTATAATTCTTGCTACTTCTCCCACCTCTTCTGTTAACTGCGCCATATTTGTTAGCTCATTAAAATAGCGAACACCATGCTCTTTAATCCATTTATCGACCTGCAACTGCGCATTTTCTATATCCATTTTTTTTGTTTTTGGAACTGCAAAAATAGTAAAACTAATGGGCAAGTTATTAGTTTTATGATTTTTAAATGCGTAAAAAAAGTGATACTATTTTTAATTTTTAGTACCACTTTAATCTCTTACATCACTTTTTTTAGCTTTTTACTAAAACTACTTTTTCAGATTGTTTATCGACCATGGTTTGAAAAAACTGTTTTAACACCTCATATTCTTGGGGTAAGAACAATGTCTTATTCATATCCAAACCAACAATAAATTGTAAATACTGCCCATTTTCTTTAGAGATAAAAGAAAATTCGCAGGCATTCTCGTTAAGCTGTACTTTAGCATTTTCTGGAAGGGATTCTACTTTATAATTTTCTGGCAACTTAATATTTACCATGTATTTTGTATTCGATTTAAAAACAAAATCTATGGGATATAATCGCGTCTCGGCTTTAAAAATGTTTTCAGTATTCGCAAGGAAAACCAATGGAGAAAAATATAATTTATTTCCTATTTCTTCAACAGCATCGTTTAAGTTGTAAGCATAGGTATACTGTATGGGTTTAGATAAATCGTTTCCATTAGATATTTCCAATTCCGATATTTCTAATTCGCCTTTATCTTTTTCAAAAAGTTTAACCAATTCGGTCTTATCTTTATTCAAATAATTATTTCTAAACTGGTAAGCTTCTTGATTAGATAATATCTTTCTCACTTTACCATTTACGGATAAATCATTATTTAAAGTCATACTTAGAGACACTACTTCTTTAGATTTTGGCGCATAGTTTGCAATATTTATCCATTCTGAATTTCCTGTATCGCTAATGCGTCTTCCTTGCCAGTTATTTGCTCTGGTTGGAAGCACATTGGCTGTAGTATATTGATTTGTGGCATCTAAAAGCAGCATCCCTTTCGCTGTTTCTACACCAGAAATTAAATAATTAAATCCCGATCTGGTAGGCACAATGGGAATGCCGTTAGCTCTAGTACTTACTAAAACGGGGTTGACTTTTAATCCCGCATATTTAAGCATCGAAGTAAGCATCAAATTAATATCGCCACTACTACCCTGTCCCTCTTTATAGGCTTTTTTCACGCCTTCAGATGACATATAACCATAAAAGTCATTCCACTTTACCTTAGACTTTACAAAATTTAAAACCGCATAAGCTTTACTTAGCTCATCTGTTTTACCATTTAAAACAGCATCTAAATCTTCCTTGTAATAGTTGTTTTTTTCTATTTGCGCGCCAAATAATTCTCTATCGTATATCGTCTTCGTTACTTTATCCCAATTTGTAGCGTAGTTTTTTATTTCTCCATCTGGGCCTTTAAAAAATTCGTATTCTAATATTAGTTTTGCTCTATAATTATCTATACTCGATAAATAAGGCTCTTCTATGAGCGGTTTTATATTTTTTTCTGTGATTTTTATAACATTTTCGGCGAACTCCCAATCATCAGTAGAAAATTTTGAAGTAGTACTTCTAAAACCTAAAGAACTAGATCGCTCTTTAATTGATAAATTCTCTTTTCTAGACACTTTGGATTCTTGAATTTTCGGGTAAAAACTCGCTTTAGGATTTAATGTTTTTTTAAAATTAAAAAACTCAGGAATGCGAATGTCTACATCTAAATTTTGTATGGGGATGCTGTATTGTAATACGACATCACGAATTGAAATAAAGGGTGACTCTATGGTATAGCTAAATTCAATAACAGTCCCTTCTTTAATATTGGGCATCGTAAATACTTCAGTAGCCCAAAACTTATTGGTCTTCTCTTCAAAACTGTTTTCTTTTTTTAGTTTGGTTTTAATAAGTTTTCCATTTTCTATATTATGAGTATAGCCTTTTAGACCTGTTAGTTTTTCTTTTTTTGTAGCAGAACGATCTAAAAGCCTTACTCGTTTTGTAGCATACTCAAATCCCTCTTTATTATAAATTTTAATGCGTTCGAAAACTTCTCGCGCTTGAGTAAAACCCTCATTTTGAGAGTACCTATAAAAAATATCCTCTTTTTTATAAAGCACTGCGGCATTTGCTTCTGGATCTACTCTATTAACCGATTCTTCAAGTTCTTCTTTAGTTACCTTGCCAAACTTAAAATCTTGAGCTAGTAATAGGTTACAGGTTAAAATTGTAATAATTAGTGTTTTTACTTTCATA
>CALDCO010000302.1 GCA_937937185.1 uncultured Flavobacteriaceae bacterium | reverse complement strand
ATTGAGAATGTTATTAATATTAGCACCTCTAAATGCATAAATACTCTGCGCATCATCTCCCACGACGCAAATATTTTGAAAACGATCTGCCAAAGCACGAACAATTAAGTACTGCGAATGGTTTGTATCTTGGTACTCATCTACCAAAATGTATCTAAACTTGTCTTGATACTGCGCTAAAACACTAGGAAATCGGGTTAATAACTCATTCGTTCTTAGCAATAAATCATCAAAATCCATCACTCCAGCTTTAAAACAACGGTCTACATATTCTTTATAAACCTCTCCCATTCTAGGACGACGCGCCATAGCATCGGCTTCTATTAACTCCGGATTTTTAAAATAAGCTTTAACAGTAATTAAACTGTTTTTATAGGAAGAGATTCTGGAATGTACTTGTTTGTATTTATAAATATCCTTGTCTAGCCCCATTTCTTTAATGATAGAGGACAGTAAACGTTGTGAGTCTTGCGTATCATAAATTGTAAAATTACTTGGAAAGCCTAAATGATGCCCTTCAAAACGCAGTATTTTAGCAAAAACTGAGTGAAAGGTTCCCATCCAAAGATTTTTTGCTTCACTAGCCCCTACTATATCTGCAATTCTGCCTTTCATTTCGCGAGCAGCTTTATTGGTAAACGTTAAGGCCAGAATATTAAAGGCATCTACCCCTTGGTGCATTAAATAGGCAATGCGATAAGTTAATACTCGTGTTTTTCCAGACCCTGCACCTGCTACTATTATCATAGGCCCCTCCTTTTGTAAAGTGGGCTCTAGTTGAGCTTCGTTTAGTTGATTTAAATACTGCTCCAATTCATTTTCATTTTAAGGTTTAAAAATAAGTATTGCTTAGCGATTAAATGTGCGCTTTTATTAATAATTATAAACAATTCGAATTGAAAAAGGAGATTTAAATCTATTGGGCATGTTTCTTTATTCAGTAAAAATTAAATACCTTTAGATTCGATTTTTATAATCTGTATCTAAATGAAAAAACATATCATTCCTTCCCTCTTTTTAGTCTTTACATTATTCTCATATTCACAGCATCGCTTAGACAAAGACATTAAAGCCATAGAAAAAAAAGTCATTGAATGGCGCAGGGATTTCCATAAAAACCCCGAACTGTCTAATAGAGAATTTAATACGGCTAAAAAAATTGCAAAACACTTAAAGTCTCTTGGCATAGAGGTGCAAACCGGAATTGCTAAAACTGGTGTTGTTGGGCTCTTAAGAGGTAATACCACTGGAAAAGTAGTCGCTTTAAGAGCAGATATTGATGCATTACCAGTAACAGAACGTGTAGATGTTCCTTTCAAATCTACGGTAAAGACAAACTTTAATGGTGTGGATACGGGAGTGATGCATGCTTGCGGACACGATACACATATTGCCATTTTAATGGGTGTAGCCGAGGTGCTCTCAAAAAACAAAGACCAAATTAATGGCACGATAAAATTTATTTTTCAACCTGCTGAAGAAGGCGCTCCAAAAGGAGAAGAAGGCGGTGCAGAACTTATGGTAAAAGAAGGCGTATTAAAAAACCCAACAGTAGATGCCATTTTTGGCTTACATATAAGTGCTGGTGATGATGTGGGCACTATTTCGTACAAACCAGGTGGTATTATGGCTGCTTCCAACAGTTTTCAAATAAACATAAAAGGAAAACAAAGTCATGGCTCAACCCCTTGGAATAGTGTAGATCCCATTATGGCGGGCGTAAAAATTATTGATGGCTTGCAAACCCTAATTAGTAGGGAATCCCCTTTAACTAAAGAAGGTGCTGTATTATCTATTGGAAAGTTTACCAGTGGCGTGAGAAGCAACATTATTCCAGAAACAGCGGAAATTATAGGAACACTAAGAACATTAGATTACGACATGCAAAAACAACTTCATAAACGCATGCGAGAAATGGTCCCTGCAATAGCGAAAGTATATCGAGCTGAAGCCACTATCGATATTGATCCTGGATATCCTATTACTTTTAACGATCCGAAATTAACAGCTCAAATGCTGCCTTCTTTACAAAAAACAGCAGGAAAAGAAAATGTAAAGGAGATTAAAGCCATCACAGGTGCCGAGGATTTTTCTTTCTTTGTTAAAGAAGTCCCTGGGTTATACTTTTTTCTTGGCGGAAAACCTATAGGAAAAAAGGCAACATCGCATCATACTCCGAATTTTTATTTAGATGAAAGTGGAATGCTTCTAGGCGTTAAAACCTTCATCCAATTATCAATCGATTACTTAAATAATTAAAAAATTAGCTTATGAAATTTTTATACCTCTTCCTTTTATTAGGAATTACTAGTGCTTTTGGGCAGTCTGCAATGGATAAACAATTTATGGATATTGAAAAAAAAGTGGTAGAATGGCGTCGCCATTTTCATCAAAATCCCGAATTGTCGAATAGAGAATTTAAAACCGCAGAGAAAATTGCAAAGCATCTAAAATCACTCGGCATTAAAGTCCAAACTGGTGTAGCAAAAACAGGTGTTGTTGGCGTTTTAAAAGGAAAACAAGAAGGAAAAGTCGTCGCCTTAAGAGCAGATATTGATGCACTTCCAGTCACCGAACGCAACAACTTACCTTATAAATCTAATGTCACTTCTGAATTTTTAGGCACAAAAACTGGCGTAATGCATGCTTGTGGTCATGATACACATATTGCCATACTTATGGGTGTTGCAGAAGTATTGTCAAAGAATAAAGACAAAATTAAAGGCACGGTAAAGTTTATTTTTCAACCCGCAGAAGAAGGGCCTCCTCCAGGAGAAAAAGGCGGAGCGAGTTTAATGATTAAAGAAGGGGTTTTAGAAAACCCTAAAGTAGATGCTATTTTTGGTTTGCATATTAATTCTGGGACACCTGTAGGCACCATAAAATATAAGGAAGGCGGTATTATGGCTGCTGTAGAGCGTTTTGTTATTAATGTAAAAGGAAAACAAACACATGGTTCGCAGCCTTGGTCTGGGGTCGATCCCATACTCATTGCTGCAAAAATTATAGATGGTTTTCAGTCCATTATTAGTAGAGAAGCGAAACTAACCGATGAAGCCGCAGTAATTACGGTAGGCAAAATAACAAGTGGCGTGCGTTTTAATATTATTCCAGAAAGTGCTGAACTTATAGGAACAGTAAGAACGCTAGATCCTAATATGAGAGCCATGATTATTCGCCGCATGACAGAAATGGCTAAAACCATTGCCAAAGCTTATGGTGGTGAAGCCGAGGTCGAATTTCAAAGTAATACCGCCATCACTTATAACGATCCCGATTTAGTTACTAAAATGCTGCCTACCATAAAAAAAATAGCAGGAGATGAAAACGTTACTTTAATGAAAGCGACCACGGGCGGTGAAGACTTTTCTTATTTTCAAGAAGTCGTTCCTGGTTTTTATTTCTTTTTAGGAGGTATGGAAAAAGGCAGTACCCAAGCCTTCCCGCACCATACGCCAGACTTTAAAATCGATGATAGTGGCTTGCTTTTAGGCGTAAAAACATTTACACAAATGACCTTTGATTATTTAAATAATTAAGATTAAACAATTATGGATACCGTACTTAACTTCGTCTCTAGCATGTCATGGTGGTTATGGATTATTATAGTACTTACTATTATAGCACTTAAAGATATTTTTCAAAAAAAACATACCATTAACCATAACTTTCCCATCGTTGGTCATATTCGTTATTGGTTTGAGAGTATTGGTCCAGAAATACGCCAGTATTTTGTGGCTAATAATAGAGAAGAATTACCTTTTAATCGTATAGAAAGAGGCTGGATATATGCCTCAGCTAAAAAAGAAAACAATTACGAAGGCTTTGGAACCGATCGAGACATCTATGCGCATCATCATATTTTTATTAATAATGCCATGATGCCCTATCAAGTTAAAAAAGACCATCCTAATACAATAGACCATTGTTTTTTACCCTGTGCTAAGGTTATGGGAGAATTTAACAAACGGAAAAGGCCTTACCGCCCTGCTTCTGTTATTAACGTTTCTGCAATGAGTTTTGGTTCGCTTTCTGCCAAAGCGGTAGAATCTTTAAATAAAGGTGTAAAAATGGCTAACGCTTATCATAATACAGGCGAAGGTGGCTTATCGCCCTACCATAGTAATGGCGGCGATGTGGTTTTTCATTTTGGCACCGGTTATTTTGGGGTACGTGCTGAAGATGGCGGGTTTTCTATGGCAAAAATGATAAAATTAGTAGAAGAAAACCCCTTTGTAAGAGCTATAGAGGTTAAACTCTCTCAAGGTGCCAAACCTGGTAAAGGAGGCGTTTTACCAGGTGCAAAAATTACACCTGAAATCGCCGCTATTAGAGGGGTAGAAATTGGTAAAGACGTTTTATCCCCTCCAAATCATAAAGCATTTTCTAACGTTCCTGAGTTAGTCGATTTTGTTGAAGCCATCGCCGAGGCTACTGGACTTCCCGTAGGTATTAAAGCGGCGATTGGTAAACTAGAACAATGGGAGGAATTGGCTAATATTATGAAAGAAACAGGAAAAGGACCAGATTTTATTGCTGTAGATGGTGGTGAAGGAGGTACTGGAGCTGCGCCGCCTAGTTTTGCAGATCATGTGGCGCTGCCTTGGGTTTATGGGTTTAGCGATTTGTACAAATTATTTCAGAAAAAAGGATTAACCGAACGCCTTGTTTTTGTGGCTAGTGGAAGACTTGGTTTTCCTGCAAAAGCGGCCATGGCATTTGCCATGGGAGCAGATTGTATAAATGTAGCCAGAGAAGCCATGATGAGCATTGGATGCATCCAAGCTCAAATTTGCCACACCAATAAATG
>CALDCO010000301.1 GCA_937937185.1 uncultured Flavobacteriaceae bacterium | reverse complement strand
TGATTGTAACGCTGCTGCAGAATTTACTGTGACTTCCGATTATGACTTTGGTAACTTAGATACCTCTGGCGCTTGTGGTGCTGGTGGCACACTTACAGTAAACTATACTGTAGCAGACGATTGTGGTAATGAATCTACTGTCGCAGGGATTCTTGTTCTTGAAGATACTACAGGACCAGAATTAATAACAACTATAGAACCTAACATTTCTGTAGTTTGTACAGAAGTTCCTGAAATTCCTGAGTTGGAATTTCAAGATGACTGTACCGATGAAGAAGTGATGATAGAATTTGAGGAAGTTAATGGTGATCTAGGTGATGGCTCAGACTATCAAATTATAAGAACATGGACCGTAACAGATATTTGCAATAACACTGAAGTTTACACTCAAATCATTAATTTCAATATTGAAGCATTACCTAATACAGTATCTATTGATAAATGTTATTATGATGGGCCAATAGATTTATTCGAGTTTTTACCTAGCGACACAGATACTTCTGGAGAATGGGTCATTGTATCTTCTGTTAATAATACTACTGAAGTTATTAGTGGTGTGTTTGATCCTTCAGAATTAGACCAAGAAGACGATTTAGGAGATTATGTATTTTCATATACCATTAACAAAGGATTTTGTATTGAAAACTCGGTAGTAACGGTTACTATTAATAATGAATGTGTAGTTAAATCATGTGGTTTAGACGATTTTAAGATGTCTAAGGCCATAACACCTAACGGCGATCCGTACAATCAGTTTTTTGAAGTTAGGTCGGTTAAGGATTGTGAATTCGCTATTAATATAAAAATATTTAACCGTTACGGCACCATAGTTTATCAAAATGATGATTATCAAAACGATTGGGCAGCAGCTACAAATGACTCCTCAGTTGGTGACGCTGATCAATTACCAAATGGCACCTATTATTATGTAATCATTTTAGAAGGTAGTGGTTTTAAACCTATTAGTGGTCCTTTGTTTATTGGTTCAGAATAATTTGAAGATAGTCAACTGAATAATACAGAGTGTAAATAGAATTAAAATTTGATATCATTTGAATTTAACAAAAGAAAACGGTACTCTAAAATCTGAAATAACATAAAGTTTTATTTTCTAATCGTATTTTACCGTAATAGGAAACCCTTTAAATTGACGAGCTTCAGGGCTAGAAACATCAGAAATTCTTGGCCAACATTCAAAAACAGCTTCCTTTTCTTTCTTTTTAAACCTAATAAAGCCATAACCTGAACCATTTGAAGGGCTATCAGGATTTACATAAGCATGCATTGTAATTTTATTATTAAATCCATCTAAAAACCTACCATTCCACGGCAATAGTCCATTAGAATTTTCTCCAGCTTTTTCATTTTCTGGCCACCACCATCTACTGTAATAATTATTAACTATGGCAGGTACAATGAAAGCCCAAGGGCCGTCTTCATAATTGTCAATTCCTTGTTGGGTAACCGTCGAAATATGTTGATCTCCAGCAATATGAATGGCATTTGCTTTTTTTATTGCTTTTAAAGCTTTATTTCTTCCAGTTTGAGGCCATCCGTTTGAGTCCATATCGGCATGTAGTCTATTTTCTAGGCTACCGTGTAAATGCGCGCCGCCACAAAAACCTGTTTGCGATAATACAACTTTCATGTGGGTTTTGCGATGTTGTGTCCCCCAATTATTTATGAAATCAAGTTGTCGTTGTCCTAATAATTCAAGCCCATCTAAATCAATATCTGCTGGGTTATATTTAGGATCTCGTATATGATCTGGTCGGGGTCCTAAAAGTGGTATTTTTCCGTTTGGTCCAGATTTAAATTTTCTGTCTTCGAGTATTGCAAAATCAATCCCACCCACTACTAAATTGGTATAATAAACCCCAATCCCTTGTTTAATTGGTGTAGGGTCGTAGGGGTCTGGTAAATGGGCAGTTTGGCACCTTTCAACCATTTTAACATATTCAGGGTGATAAAAATAGCCGCCATCATCGCCATGGTGTGTTGAAGCAACTTTTCCGTACTCACCCCATAAATTTCCTTGTCCAATGTCATGATCATCTGGGATGGTAATACAAGGGCGATTTCTGAAAATCTCCCTAAATTGAATTCCAAATTTTAACCATGCAGCCGTATGTTCAGAATGGTCATAGGATTGATCTCCAGCAAAAAATAAAATATCAGGATTTTGGTAATTAATGTTTTTTATATAACGCGCTCTGTCTCCACGATCTTTGTTGCTATTGCAGGACAGTGCAGCCATAGTGATTTCATTTTTATCTTTAGGGTCTTTTCTAATTAAACCCTCAAAAGAGGCCTTGTTTCCATGTAAAATTTTGTATTCGATGTCTTTTGAATGTTCCCAATTTTCAACACGAAATAAAGCAGACCAACCTAAATCATTTACTTTTCTTTTTTGAATTTCAACCCACTGATTGCTTTTTTTTATTTCTAAGCGTACTTCTCTTGTTTCATTAGGGTATAATGGAAAAAGCTGCGCTGTTAATTTAAGTGTATGGTCATGAACCGTGTAAATGCCAAATGCAATAACATTTTCTCGTTTTACATTAACATCTATTATAGGGTTAGACTTCCTGTTCCACCAATCATTTGTGCAAATGGTGTCAATTGCTTTAAAAGGCGCTACAGTTGGAGGGATTAAAGCCGCTTTGTTTTCTTTTTTACCACAGTTGTTAAATACAACAATAATAAAAAGGATAAAAAAGAAGTGCACTATTTTTTTCATGACATTTGTTTTACATGTAAGGGCTAACGGTAAATAATTTTTTTAGCACTTTTAAAATTCCCTCCATTAGCTTAGGGAATTAATCAAGTTTTTAAACGAGCATAAAATAACAGTTAAGACACGACAACAAATGTGCTATTATTTTTTTGTTATGTTACTAGAAACGGTCTAATTTTTTTTAAATTCGTTTTAAAATTTTTAGCAAATAGTATATGTTAAATAATTTGCTTCATTAAAATTAATAACTATAATTCATATCTTTAGTATTAACTCCGTACAAATACGTTAAAAAATTTATGCACTTAAACACTTTAGTGAAGCGAATAGTATTATTGGTATTGTGTTTTTTCCTTAACACCGTATGTAAAGGACAAGAGAATATAAAGAAAAATAAAGACGAAAAAAATATAGAAGAAAAACTTAGTGAGAATTCTAAATACCTAAAAGAACTTTCTTATCTAAAATTAAAAAAAGATTCTTTAAAATCAACGGCAAGTTTTTCAGAGGCTAATCCTATATATCACGACATATTAAGTCTAGCTGAAATTCATGCAGATACTTTAAATATAATCGATGCCCTTCTGGAACTCTCCTATCTTAATTTCGATCACCACAAGTTTAGTGAAGCCAAACAATATGCTTTACGAATTGATAATACTTTAAAAAATGAAAACAATAAGGCCCCCTATTATCCACTGCTATTTGATAGCAAGGTAACTTTATCTGCGATCTATACGAATACTTCTCAAACCTCTAAGGCATTTGAGAGTGCGTTGCTGGCGAATGAGTATTATGAAAAAATTAAAGACCCGAAAATTAAAAACCAGAGAGAAATACAAGAAAATTTATTGTTTAATCACCTATTTTTAGCAGGTATGTTTAAAGAAGCGGGTGATGAAAAAGCAACCATAGCGAGTATAGAAAGTGTTCTAAAATTATACAAGAAAGATAGTGGCCAAGAGGATTTCGTAGTAGATTCTTATTTAACCCTAGGATCTTCATATTATGATTTTAAAAATGATTTAGACAAGGCTGTGAGTTACACAAAAAAAGCTTTAGATATTGCGATTAATACTAATGATGCATTTGGGCAATGTAAGGCTTTGAATAATTTGGGGAAAATGTATCTGGATACTGATAAAGAATTAGCTTCTAATTACTTTAAAAAGGCCTTGATAATTGCAAAAAATAATGATGAAAAAATAAGTATGTTGGTTAGCTACAATTTATTATCGAATTTATATCTAGAGAATAATAATTTCTTACTTGCTCTAAAATATGCAGACTCTGCGCTAACTCTAAATAAACAAACCAAATATGCCGAAATACAATCTAACGCATTGGTTTTAAAATCGAAGTATTACAAAGCTGTTAAGCAACCCGATATTGCTTTAAAATATTTAAATGAAAACTTAAACTATGCAAAATCTACAAATAGTCTCAATTTGTTAGAAGAAGCCTATGAAGAAATGTATCGATTTTATAATGAAAAAGGGGATTTTAAAAATTGTAAATCATATTATGATAAGTATAATACCATCAAAGAAAAAAATGAAGCAAAAACAAAAAATTCTCAATTAGCGCTTTTAAAAGTGTCTTACGAATATAGGGAGGCAAGCTCTAAATTAGAAAAAGAAAGAATCGCTATACAGCTCTCTGAATCAAAACAAAAAAGAATAAAAGCAAATAGTTATTTTATTGTTACTTTTATTGTACTCACCACCTTGTTTATAATTATTGTATTCATTAAACAAAAAAGACAAGTTAATGCAGAAAAAGTAGCTCTTGAAGCCAAACAGCAGTTATTAGAAGTGAAAAAAGAAGAATTAGATAAGGAGGTTAAGTTTAAAAATAAAAGCGTTACCAATTTTGCGCTACAAATAAATGATAAAAACGAGTTGTTAAAAGATATTAAATCAAAATTAAAAGCTATAAAACCAGCCAATAATGGCTCTAAAATTATGATTTTAGATCTTATGATACAAGTAAGTAACGATATTGAAAAAAATGAAGAAAAGGTCGCCTTACATCTTGAAGCCAGTCAAAAAAATGAGCAATTCGAACAAAAAATAAGCGAACTTTTTTTAGACCTTACCGAAAAAGAAAAAACAATTGTTACTAAAGTGCGACTGGGGCAGGGCTCAAAGGAAATAGCTCAAAACTTAAATATTACTAAAGCTAGTGTAGACAACTACCGTTATTTAATTAGAAAAAAAATGAACGTGCCCAAAGGATTGGCTTTAGAGAGTTTTATTAAAAATATATAACGAATAGGTCTAGAAAAAGCAATCATGGCGTTATTTTAATAAAACCTTTTACCGACTTTTAGAAGATTAATATTTATGGCGGTTAGTAGTTAATTACTTATTAATTGAGATTGGTATATTTTATCTTTTTTTGAACCATTTCTTAGCGTAAATTATTAATAGGGTTTCTTTTTTTTAAGTCTGTTTATTCTATAGCAAAACGATTAAAATAGCTGTTTAAGTTATTGTCAATCACTCATATGGTCGCTCTAATCCATGACTTAACCTGATGTATCATGGTAAGGAACGCTTTAAAATTCAAATTTTTATTACTCTCAAGTTTGAATTATTTTACATAACTTTGAGGGAGGTCTTTAAAAAAGTTTATAAAAAATAGGCAATGTTATGTTTATAAAATGTAATTTTGACGTTTATTATAATAAAACCTCTTCTACCTAAGCTTTAAGTGTTTTTTATTGTAAACCAATTGCAATTTTACAGTAAATTTTTAAAAATTTAAATCCATTGGCATAATTTATTATAATAATAGTATTAAGTTAATTTTAACCAATTATAATTTATACTTTTGGTAAACTTTTTCTTACAAGGCTAATTAAAATTTATGAACTCAGATAGTTTAGTAAAGCGAATTTTATTGTTTACATTTTGTGTGTTTTATATTACAGTATCTAAAGCACAAGAGGGAATAAAGAAAACTTTGGATGGAAAAAATATAGAAGAAAAAATTAGTGAGAATGCCAAATACCAAAGCGCACTTTCTCATTTAAAGTTAAAAAAAGATTCTTTAAAAACAACAGCAAGTTTTTCTGATAAGAACCCGATATATCAAGATATTCTAAAACTAGCTGAAAGTCATGCAGATACCTTAAATATAATTGATGCCCTTCTAGAACTCTCCTATCTTAATTTCGATCACAAGAAATATAATGAAGCCGAACAATATGCTTTACGAATTGATAATACTTTAAAAAATGAAAACAATAAGGAGCGCGATTATCTACTACTAGCTAAAAGCAAGGTGGCTTTAATTGCGATCTATTCTCATACTTATAAAACCTCTAGGGCATTTGAGAGTGCGTTACTAGCGAATGAGTATTACCAGAAAGTTAAAGACCAGAAAGCAATACAAAAGGATTTAATGTTTAATTACCTATTCTTAGCAGCTATGTTTAGAGATGCTGGTGATGAAAAAGCAACTATAGCGAGTATAGAAAGCGCCCTAAAATTATATAAGAAAGATAGTGATCTAGACTATTTATTAATGGATTCTTATTTAATGTTAGGCAACGTATATAATGATTTTAAAAATGATTCAGGCAAGGCAGCGAGTTATACAAAAAAAGCTTTAGATTTTGCGATTAATCTTAATGATGCATATGGGCAAACTAGCGCTTTGATTAAATTGGGGGGGATTTATTTGCATACTGATAAAGAATTAGCTTCTAATTATGTTAAAAAAGCCTTGATAATTGCAAAAAATAATGACATAAGCGTAGTCATGTTGGTTTGTTACAATTCTTTATCTAATTTATATCTAGAGAATGATAACAATTTACTTGCTCTAAAATATGTCGACTCGGCACTAGCTCTAAACAAACCAACCAAATATGCCGAAATACATTCTAACTCATTGGTTTTAAAATCGAGGTATTACAAAGCTGTTAAGCAGCCCGATATTGCCTTAAAATATTTAATTGAAAATTTAAACTTTGCAAAATCAGAAAATAGTCTCAATTTGTTAGAAGAAGCCTACGAAGACATGTATTGTTGCTATAACGAAAAAGGTGACTATGAAAATTGCCAATTATATTATGATGAATACGATGCTGCGAAAGAAAAGAATGAAGCGAAAACAAAAAATTCTCAATTAGAGCTTTTAAAAGTGTCATACGAATATAGAGAGGCAAGTTCTAAATTAGAAAAAGAAAGAATCGCTTTACAACTCTCAGCATCAAAACAAAAAAGAATAAAAGCAAATAGTTATTTTATTATCGCTTTTGTTGTACTCACCACCTTGTTTATAATTATTGTATTCATCAAACAAAAAAGACAAGTTAACGCAGAAAAAGTAGCTCTTGAAGCCAAACAGCAGTTATTGGAGGTGAAAAAAGAAGAATTAGATAAAGAGGTTAAATTTAAAAATAAAAGCGTTACCAATTTTGCGCTACAAATAAATGAGAAAAACGAGTTGTTAAAAGATATTAAATCAAAATTAAAAGCTATAAAGCCAGCCAATAATGGCTCTAAAATTATGATTTTAGATCTTATGATACAAGTAAGTAACGATATTGAAAAAAATGAAGAAAAGGTCGCCTTACATCTTGAAGCCAGTCAAAAAAATGCGCAATTTGAACAAAAAATAAATGAACTTTTTTTAGACCTTACCGAAAAAGAAAAAACAATTGTTACTAAAGTACGACTAGGGCAGGGCTCAAAGGAAATAGCTCAAAACTTAAAT
Source organism: uncultured Flavobacteriaceae bacterium (assembly GCA_937937185.1). Classification (GTDB taxonomy): domain Bacteria; phylum Bacteroidota; class Bacteroidia; order Flavobacteriales; family Flavobacteriaceae; genus JAHDGB01. The sequence continues at coordinate 32,332 of CALDCO010000301.1, read as the reverse complement.
ATTTCCAAAGCTAGCGTAGATAACTACCGCTATTTAATTAGAAAAAAAATGAACGTGCCTAAAGGGGAGACTTTAGAGAGTTTTATAAAAAATATATAACTAATTATTGTCGCTTAATACCCATGAAATGTGGTATAGTGTTTAGTTTTTACGCTTTCTAGTCACTTTGTTTTGTTTTTCTATACGCTTAAGCTGCTCTGAATTTAAACCTTGATTGTAATAGACTTCTGGATGCATGTAAACTCCTGTTTTCTTCATGTAAGGATCATCTACGTCTAAACTTAAATCGCAATCAAATCGGGTTAGTATTGAATGATTATTTTCCCATGGAGCGTAATTAGCAAAGTGAGATAGTCCCCATGTAATTCCTCTCCCGTTTCCATCTCCTACAAAAGCATCTGGTATAAAGGGGCCTGCGGCTGTAGGTAGCATCCAAGTGATGGCTTCTAAATTAAAATTAACACCATCTTTAGCATATTGAATGGTATTGTGCTCATTGCCATCTCTGGTTATTATGGCTGCTATTCCTTCCTTAAAAGGAAAAAGAGTAGTTTCGTGGCCAGAGGCTAATACCGGATTTAAAGCGTGTTTTTTAAAAGGCCCTAAAGGATTATCGGCAATGGCTAAACCTTGCATACGAACTAAATTTGGGGAACCGTCAAAATCAGATTTATAGTATAAATATATTTTTCCTTTATACACTAAGGGGTAAGGGTCGTGAATGGAGTACTGGTCCCATTCGCCCTCATTACCATTAGGAATAACAATACGGTGTGTTGGCGTCCATGGACCATCGGGTGAATTCGAATACGATACTGTAACCGGGCAATCGTCTCCTCGTTGGCCACTAGGTTGCATAAATCCTTGGTAGTATAAATAGTACTTATCTTTCCACTTCAAAATATCGCTAGTAGATACAGAGCGCCACCCCACTTTTGGTTTTTCAGGTCTAGGTATAGCAACTCCTTCTTCTTTCCAAGTAAAGCCATCTTTACTCGTTGCGTACCAAATTTCTGCTAAATCCCAATCGGCTGAAGGGATAGTTGCCGTCGCTTTTCCCGGACCTACAGGAGCAGTTGGCGTATGTCTCTTGGTGTACCAAACATAGTATTTTCCATTTTCAAAAATAACTTTAGAAGGGTCTCTTCTCGAAATAGTGCCATCGTAATTATTATAGTCTAAACCTTTTAATTTTGTGTATTTAAAATTGGTAAATAACTCATTATCTTCTGGCCTTGGCGCCGAATAATTGCTGTAATTTCTTTCTATTGATTGGCTTAATTGCCCTGTAGGTTTTTCCTTTGGAAGTTTAAAAGGAAAACCTTGTTGCGAAAATGCGGAAGCTGAGATTAAAAGTAATAGTGCTAAAATTCTCATTATTTAATAGTATTAAAGTGACAGTAATTTACAAGGTAAAATTATCAATTTTTTCTGTTTTATTTGGGTGCTTTGGTTTTGTCTTCGTACGGTATTGCATTTAAGTGATTATTAACAAGGAATTCCTAGCAATTATAACGTTATTTTAATTTTAAATAGTTCCCAGCGGTCTTATTTCTTTTCGTTAACCGTAAATTTAAAATTTAGCTTACATAATTTTTAAATCATTTAATCTAAGTTTAACTTCAGGATTTTTTGCAACAAGAGGAGAAATATTTTTAAGTTCAAGATTAAATTTATATTGATGCAGATTAGATTGCATTAATACTATTGAATTTAATATTAACAGTGCCTCAGCAGGTTTTTTAGAGTGGTATAACGCCTTTGTCATTACAATAGAAGGATCTTCTATTTTTGTTAACCCTAAATATTCTGCAGCCCGAACACGATTTATATTTTCTGGATCTGTCATGGCTATTGTTTTTATTATCGATTTTAATGATTTAGCATCATTCCCAAAGTTACTGCATGCAATTAAACCCCAATACCTTTCCCATGTGTCTTTAGATTTTAGACTTGTAATTAGTTCTTGTTTCACACTTCCGAATTCAGACAAGCATAAATTTGAAATATCAATATACCTGTTAATTTGATCCTTATGTCGCCTTCCAAACGCAACAGGATTACTCATAGCATTTTCAATTAAAAAATGTTCAGGAAAAAAAGATAAATCTGGCATTTGTTTCATCCATTTATTTAATCGTTCGCGTAAATCAATGGCAACATCATGATACTTTGGATCTGTAATAAGATTATTAGTTTCAAAAGGATCAACTTCAATATCGAAAAGCATTTCTGGCTCACGATTTTTAAAAAAAGCAGATTGTATTTCGTTTAATTTGCCTGTTTCATACATCATTTTCCATTCTTGATAGGCCAGTTGTCGATAACGATAATTATTCAATAGCCCATCATAATTAAAAGGTTGATAACTTCTAATGTATTTATATTTTCCTTTTCGAAGGGCTCTTACCTGATCGTATTTTTCATCAAATCTATCGGCATAACTAAAGGTCTCATCTCGGGCATTAACTTCTTCAGTACTAATGTTTTTTCCCAAAAAAGCGCTTCCGTCTATGCCTTCTGGAATCTCGACTCCAGCTAATTTTAATACTGTTGGAGCAAAATCGATAAAGCTTACAAACCCATTAACGGTGCTTCCTTTGTCTATATCTACGAGATGGCTATAATTTTCTGGGATATGGATAACGAGTGGAACATGTAGCCCTGTTTCGTATAAGTACCCTTTGCTTCCTGGTAGTACACCACCGTGATCTCCAAAGTAAAATATAAATGTATTTTCTAATAAGCCATCCCTTTCGAGGGCTTTAATCACTTTACCAACCTGATGGTCCATTTCCTGAATCTTATCACGATAAAAAGCATTAGTGTATTTAAAAAGTTTAGTATTTGGATGATTGGGTTGTACTTCGAACTCATTTTCACCCGTTTTATTCGGGGTTTTGGCCATTTCTTCTTCTGTAAAATGTAGCTCAGCCTCGTGAGTAATATAAATATTAGCCACATGGAAAAAGGGTTGTCCATTTGCTCTATTTTTCCACGAAGCATTTCCAGAAGATTCGTCCCAAACATTTTCACCTTTTATAATATTATAATCTTCTTTGCTATTGTTGGTCGTATAATACCCCGCCTTTCTTAAATAAGCTGGAAACATATTAATGGAATCTGGCATAGGAACTGCTTCCATTTTTCTGTGGTATTGCGAAGCTATTCTTGGACCATAACTCCCAGAAATAATAGCAGAACGGGCAACACTGCAAACTGGTGCGTTTGAAAAGGCGCGATTGTAAATAATGCCATGATTTGCAAGCGATTTAATATTTGGAGTTGGTGTCCCATTAGAATCAAATAACTTTAAATAGTGTTTTGAGTTATCTTCAGAGGTGATCCAAACGATATTTGGTTTTTTGGTTTCGCCTTTTTTTGGGCTACATGAAGGCGAAAGAATAAGTAAAGCAATAATTTGAAGCCATATTATATAATGCCTTTTAATGTATTTCATATCATGAATTAATTGTTGGTAATATTAAGCCAAAGTAGAAGGTTTAAACCACTTCATTCATTTTACAAGTAAAGCAAAACTATAAAAAAAAAGACAAGCTTTCAAGGCTATTTCAAATTAGAACCATTCTCAATTGTAATATTTCCATTCTAACAATAAGACATTTGTCTTTTTATTTTGTATATTTGTCGCATACAAAATAATACAATTATGAGTGCAGCCATTCAGCATGTGTTTTCTGAAGATAAAAATGAAGGAATATTACGTTATTTAAATATCGATATTCCATTACATAGTGTTTACGATTTTATTGAGCTATCACGAAATGGAATTAATAAAAAGAATCTTTTATTTTTGGCAAAAAAAATAGATTTTGAATTAAAAGAACTGTCTAAGGTGCTTCATATTTCTGAAAGAACATTACAGCGTTATGCACCTTCAAAGGCATTGAGTTCAGAAGTGAGCCAGCGCGTGATACAGTTGGCGCGTTTGTATTGTAAAGGCGAAGCTGTTTTTGGCGCATTAGAGCAATTTAAAAAATGGATGGAACACTATAATACGGCTTTAGGAATGAAAAAACCTAAAGATTTATTAGATACTACTTTTGGTTTCCAATTATTAAATGAAGAATTAATAAAAATTGAATACGGTATTTTTTCATAATGAAAGTCTATCGTATAGCCAAAGAACAGTATATTAATGATTTAACTGGTATTGGGGCTAAAATAGTAGGCGGAAGATGGAATTTTAGAGGAATACCCGTACTGTACACTAGTAGTTCTATTTCTTTAAGTATGTTAGAATGTTTAGCGCATTTTCCAGTTGCCTATGCTCCACAAAATATGGCAATTGCAACCATTATAATTCCTGAAAATAGCCTAGTTGAAGAAATTAACATTACAGATTTACCAGAGAATTGGAGGGCAATACCTTCTCCAAAAGCATTGAAAGAAAGATCTTATCAATGGATTAAAGATCAAGAAGCATTGGTTTTAAAGGTACCAAGTATAATAGTACCGCAAGAATTTAATTATATTATTAATCCGTTTCATAAAGATTCAAAAAGTATTGAGTTGTATAAGATTGCTCCATTTTTTTTTGATGGAAGAGTGTTAAAATGATAATTAGAGTTGATTAATAGGTCTCTTTTTTTAGGTTTTTGTGTAAAAAAATATTTAAAAAAGTAGGTTTTATATATAAAATTGTTATATTTGTCGACGTTATTTGTATTTAAACGATAAAATAACCGCCCCAAATAAAATGAGTAATAAAATACCTACATATATAATGTTGTTGTTTATAGTTATTGGCTATGGGCAGGAATTAGAACGTGAAGTCGTAGGATCTGCAGGTGAAACGTTATCAAATAGCACTATTATATTAGATTTTACCGTTGGAGAAACTGTTGTTGGAACAGTTTCAAACGGATCGATTTCACTCTCCCAAGGATTTCATAATACATTTGTAACGTTAGGAATCGTTATTAACCCAGTTGTTTTTCTTCAAGGTGCTGCCATAAGAAGAAATACAGCGCCTGGGGAAGAAAATTTAATGCGTGATGATTTACGACTATTATACCTACCAACTATTTCTCCATATAATGACGCATTAATGTGCGATTTATCTGTGTTCGATACTGGCGGAACTTCGGGAGTAGGGTTATTGCAAGACGATGTTGTAGATTGGGTATGGGTAGAAATACGAGATGAAAATGATAATGAGTTAGTAATAGGAGCGCGTTCGGCATTATTACAAAGAGACGGTGATGTTGTGGATGTTGATGGTGTATCTTGTGTGCAAATTGACGCGCCTTCAGGGAATTACTATGTCGCTGTAAAACATAGAAACCATTTAGGTGTAATGACAGCAAATACAGTTGCATTATCTCCAAATTCATCAATAGTAGATTTTACTGATGCCAATAACCAAATAACATGGGGAAACAATGCGCAAAGTACCTTTGGGATGCCCACAGGCATTACAGCAATGTGGGGCGGTAATGTAAATGGCGATAGTAATGTGATTTTTTTAGGGTCGGGTAATGATTCTAATGGGATTAAAGATAGTGTATTAGCACACTCAGGGAATACCTCCAATAGTAATTTATACACGTTTAACGATTATAATAATGCAGATGTAAATTTAAATGGATCAATAATTTTTCAAGGATCCGGAAATGATACGAATGTGATTAAAGATATTGTATTATCACATCCTTTAAACACAGGAGCTACTCCAAACTTATACAGGGTAGAAGAACAACTTCCTGAAAATAATTAGACAATCAAACCTAAGACTATATAATAAAAACGAAAACAAATCTAAATTTTTTAAAACAATGAAAAAAACCTACTTAACACTCGCAACCTTTCTGTTAGCATTATCTATACAGGCACAAATTTTTGATTATAGCTTATCCTATATAGGAACTAATGAAACAACTGGAAATTATGAAGTCGCTTTAATGGGAACACCCGATTTTGATGAAACAACTGGTAATTCCTCAGATATGGGAGCGGTAGTATCTATTTCTGGAGGCGGGTATTTATTACCAACAAATACAGGCTTTGTAAATGACTGTACTTTTACTCCTCCTTCAACAAATGTATGCGATTATGATATAGCTGCAACAGAATGGGACGCTACATATTTATCGGACCCTTCTGCTTCTAGTGGTGATTTTGTATATCAATTTTTAAGAACTCCTGGTACTACAAATGTATTTTTAGATGCAGTAGATGGTGCCCCAATTGTTTTGGCTGTATTTCAAGTAGCAGGAAATCCAACTACTGGAGAAGCTGTTTTGGTTGAAAATGGAGACCCAATACTGTCCGGTACTTCAAATTCAAGTTTTTTTAATATTAATTACCCAGTTGCTACTGCAGGAATAACAAGTGATATTGTAGGTGTTATTGATACTACACCAGTTAATTTTTCTGTGTTAAGCACTCAAAATGGAGAATTAGCAGCAGCATCTTTATATCCAAATCCTACCAACGGAAATGTGTTTATTAAAGGAGTGAGCGGGATAGAAAATGTTGAAGTAATGAATGTAAACGGACAACGCGTTATGCAATTTAACACGAATCTAGAAACTTTTAATGTAAGTGATTTAGATAGTGGTGTGTATTTTGTTAAATTAGAAACAGCGATTGCGAGAACCACCATTAAATTAATAAAAAAATAATTAATAAATAAGATTTTATTGAATATGAAGCTGTCTAAAAAGGTTCATTTCGTCAACCTGAACTTGATTCAGGTTCTCACAAAAGACTAACACGTCACACATTATAAGATTCTGAAATATCCCGAAACGGGACAGAAGGACGATTAAAAATACTTTTCAGACAGCCTCTTTATTGTTAGCATCGATTTTTTTTGCCTTTTACTAAACCATGGTATAAAACCCAGAAATACAATTGCTTTATTAATTCTAACTTGTTTCTGTTTGCTATGAAGTTAAATTAAAATGTTATGACGTATTTATTCGTCATGCTATTGTCTTATTTTAGCTTTATTTTGCAATTTATATGAAGAAGAAAGTACACTATGATACCCCCAAAAACAAGAATAACATTGCAATATTGGGTTTGGGGTGGCTTGGAGAAGCTTTGGCAAGAAAAATGATAAATAATGGAGTAAATGTAATAGGCTCTACCACTTCAAACAAAAAATTGCAATTACTTTCTCAATCCTCTCTTAAAGTTCGAGAAATAAAAGTTGAAGCTCATGCTATTTTTGGTGATTGGAGTGCCTTTATGAAAGGCGTTTCAATACTTATTATTAATTTCCCACCCAAACGTATTCCTAATATAGAAACTATTTATCCTAATCAAATAAAACAAATAATAGCTTGCACGCCAAAAGCGGTAAAAGTGATTTTTGTAAGCTCTACCTCGGTTTATGGTGTAAGCGATAATAATAACCCAATTAAGGAAATAAGTAACCCAAAACCTGTAAAAGCTTCTGGTAGAGCAATTTTAAAAGCAGAACAGCTCTTGAGAAATCATTTTGAAACGCAATTAACAATTTTAAGATTTTCGGGTTTAATTGGGCTAGGAAGACATCCTGGTAAATTTTTAGCAGGAAAGCAAAACATAGAAAACCCTAATGCACCTGTTAATTTAATACATCGGGATGATTGCATTGGTTTAATTATAGCTATTATTAATAAGAATTGTTTTGGTGAAATTATTAACGGTTGTGCTTCCGTTCACCCCATGCGCAAACTATTTTATGAGAAAGCTGCTGAAGTTTTAAATTTAAAAAAGCCGCATTTTAAAGCATCTAACACTAGTATAAAAACTAAAATAATAGATAATTCAAAATCTAAAATACTATTAGATTATGCATATAAATATGATAATCCAGAGGATATTTTTTGAGTAATAGAGATAACACAGTATAATTTAACCTAAAAGCTATATTTTTGTTTAATCAAATGTTAAATTTGTTAAACAAATGAAATTTTATTGTAATTTTGATCAAAAATCAAGTTGATGGATTTAATTAAAAAAGCGAATGAAATTTTAGACTCGCCATACCCTAAGACCACTAATGAAAGAATAGTTGCCTCCAGAAAGATAAAGGATTTAAATTTAGCACTGTTTGTAATCTATAAAGAAAAAAGCGATAAGTCTATAATGGATTTAATGAAGCAGCTCACTGCGGTTAAGAAAAAAATAGACAAACGTTTAAAAGGGAGGGCTTTAGAATAACATTAGGATACTAATTGTTTAACAATATCATAAGTGACCTCCTTATAGTTTGAGATCACCATATCGGCTTTACTGTAATCTTGGTTTTTAGAGTTTTTACTGTCGTAGCCAACACAGTATATTTTGGCAGACTTCGCAGCTTTAATTCCGTTGGTAGAGTCTTCAATAACAATACACTCAGAAGGTTTAGCGCCAGCTAAAATAGCTGCTTTTTCAAAAATTTCCGGATGTGGCTTAGATGCTTTTAAATCTGCGCCACTAATTTTTGCTTTAAAATACGGATCCAATTCAAAGCGAGTAAAAACGTTATTAATAGTAAACATAGACGCAGAAGACGCCAATATTAATGTAAGACCATTATTGTAATAATTTTTTATAAGTTCTAAAACACCATCAATAAGTTTCAAGCTAGAATCATTATGAAATAAATTAGTGAAAAGGGTACGCTTTTTTATTACTAATTCTTCAGGAAGATTATCTAAATTAAAATGAGCACAAAGTCTTTTACAAATAGTTATAGTAGACTGCCCCGTAAAAGAGTCATACATCTCGGCCGTGACTTCAATATTAAAAGCTTCAAACATCATATAATAGGCCTTGTGGTGCAAAGGTTCGGTATCAACAATAACACCATCCATATCAAAAAGGATTGCTTTTAGCATAAAGTTATAATTTTTAATGTCCAAATATACAGATCTGGTGATTTAATATTGAGTATTGATGTTAATCTTTTGTAAACAAATGAGATCATTACGGACTATGTATTTCCTTTAATCCATGAACTAGCTTGTGTAACTTATGTTACATTTTTTTAAATGAAATAGGATTAAATTAGCAGAGCAAATTGGATCTATAATGAATGATAAACGGGATAAATAATGAATCTTATGGAGTATATATATAATACTTGGGCATGGTATGTTTCAGGACCTTTAATTGCATGTGTTTTGTATTTTTTACTCATTATGGGTAAGAAATTTGGAATGTCTTCTAATTTAAAAACATTCTGCGCAATAGGCGGGGCTGGGCAATTATCTAATTTTTTCAAGTTCGATTGGAAAGCAAATACATGGAATCTTTGGGTAGTAGCAGGAATCATTGTAGGGGGCTTTATTGCTTTTCAGTTTCTAACACCTTACGCTCCTCAAATTCATGAAGACGCTGTAATGCAATTAAAAGAATATGGTATTAATAGCGTCAATACCTCTTTTTTACCCTTAGAATTGTTTGGTATTGAAAATTTGTTCTCTCTAAGAGGGCTTCTCATACTATTAATTTCTGGATTTTTAGTAGGTTTTGGAGCGCGATATGCCGGAGGCTGTACTTCTGGACATGCGATATCTGGTTTAAGTAATATTCAATGGCCATCACTTATTGCAGTGATAGGTTTTTTTATTGGAGGCTTAGTGATGATTCATTTAATATTTCCTATAATTTTTTAAGATGAAACAAACAGTATATTTTTTTTTAATAGGCGTATTGCTTGGGATTATATTTATTAAATCGGAGGTGGCTTCATGGTTTAGAATCTATGAGATGTTTCAATTTAAAAGTTTTCATATGTATGGCATTATTGGTTCTGCTGTAGTGTTGGGAATGATAATCATTAAATTTTTAAAAGTTTCTGGGATTAAAGACATAAACGGAAAAAAGATTAGTATTGAACCAAAAAGCAAAGGGTTTACTCGCTATATACTAGGAGGTATCATTTTTGGTTTAGGTTGGGCATTAGCAGGGGCTTGTCCAGGCCCCATGTATGTTTTGTTAAGTTCTGGTTTTGTAAGCATTTTGGTGTTAATAGCTGGAGCAGTTTTAGGAACTTTAGTATACGGGCTTCTAAAGAATAAATTACCTCACTAATCTTATTTAAATTTAAAATAATTTTAAAAAATTGTAACATTTTAAGTTCTTGAGCGTCATATAAGTATCAATCAATAAATCTATGAATATGATGCGTGAAGACAAACAATTATTAATGATTACTCATTTGAGTCAATTAATCACTTTAATTTTGGGCTTTGGTAGCTTACTAGTGCCATTAGCAATATGGGTAACTCAAAAAGAGAGTGTGAGTAAAATGGATAATCATGGAAAACAAATCATTAATTTTCAGTTAAGCTTAATCGTTTATGCCCTTGTATGCATACCACTAATTCTATTATTTGGACTAGGACTTATAGGGTTCGTTATATTAGGATTAATAGCAATTGCATTTCCAATTATTAATGCAATTAGGGTTAGTGATGGTAAAGCAACTAATTATCCTTTATCTTTTAGTTTTATTAGTTAATGATTTTGTTTATATTTAGATAAAGAGAAACGCATGCTTTTCCGCATGCGTTTCGTTAGTTAAAATGGGACTACATAATAACTAAAAGTCTTATTTCTCTTTCTGTTTTTTTTACTTGGTTTAAAGTTTAATTTCAAATAAACATACCGGTTCACCGTTTTGATAATGTTTAGGCAGCCCATTTGTATTTTTTAAATAAATCATTCCTAAATATGAAAATCCGCTTTTACAATAGTGCGCAATAAGTTTTTTATTCTCACCAGTGGTATCTAATCGAATATAGTTTTTACGGTTTTTTATTGCATGATTTTTTACCCATTCTACAATTTTAGTAACAAAGTTCTGGCCTCTGTAATTAGGGTTTGTAGCAATTCGATGAATATAAACAGCAGCATCTTTATTTCTTTCTTCCCATATTAAAGGGTCGTCATGGGCAATTGCAAACACACAAACAATAGTATTATTAACTACAATTTTAAATTGTCGTTGCTCTTCGATTTCTGTTTCAACAAGTGAGCGCTCAAATACTGGCCAATGCAATCGGTAACGTTCTTTTTGATAGTTAACAGCTTTGTCGTATAAATCAAAAATAGTATCGATATCTTGTTTAGTGCTTAATAGTATTTGCATTATTAATTATTTACAGGATGAGAGTTAATTTATGGTGTTTTTTTAACGAGTTTAATTAATAAAATTAACAATTTAAATTAACGTGAATTCAACACAAGAAAATTTACGTCAGTCAATGATTTTCGATAGAAAATTGTATCGAAGACCAATAAATTTTCAATCAAAAGCCTAATTTCGGTACTATTTTTCTTCGTTTCACTTTGAAAAACCGCTCAATTTGACGGCTTTTTCATTCTAAATCCTTAGGTCGAACTCACGTTAAATTATTTTGATAATGATGTTTTTTTAGTATTGTTGAAGCTGGTGAGAATATAATAAAGTATGACATGAAGTACCATGAGTACATAAAATGAAAAACGTATAATTTATTTAGTTTGAATACCAATATTTTTTAAATAAGTCGACTACCAATGAATTATTTCGACTCCCGCTAATTTGTATTATATTTAAAGATAAATTAATCGCTATTATTCATTTAATCATGAAAGCATATATAACTATTGTTATAAGCTTGTTTATATCCTGTATCTATAGTCAAGAAAAAGAGGTCATGAACTTTTTCGATAACATGGTTGGCATCGAAAATACAGGCTTATATAATGGGATTGTTTTTAAACAAAAATATAGAGTAACTAATCAATTACATCAATACTTTATCACTTCAGATTTTAAAAAAGGGTCTCTTGTTTTTAACAATATGCCATATTATGATATAGATTTGAGATACGATTTAAACGAAGATATATTGTATGCCAAACTCGATAGAAAAGGAAATTCATACATAATAGAGTTAGAAAAATCCAAAATAAAGAAATTCAATCTTAATGCTCATTCGTTTATTAATATAAGTGACTTATTTTCTAATACTAAAGGATTAGAAGGTTTTTATGAATCACTATTAGATTTAGAAAAAATACAATTATATAAAAAGCATCAAAAAAAGGGCAAAAAGAAATTTGATAAAAATGCGACTTATTATGAGTTTTTTCCAAAAAAACACACCTATGTAATGATATATAGTAATGAGGTTTTTTTTGTTAAAAACAAAGAAGATTTTAAGAACATATTTGAAAATTATAAATCAGAAATTAATGAATTTAATAAAAAAAACAGAGCTGTTTTTAAATCTAATATAGAAACCTATAGTGTTGTACTTGTAAAGCATCTTAATTCATTTATAGAACCTTTAAAAACTGTTAAAAAATGAGATTTTTAGTTCTGTTTTTATTGAGTTCAAACCTATTTATAGCTCAAGAATCATTTACTGTTACTTACGATAAGGCACCTTTATTAGAAGTTTTAAATGAGATAGAATCAAAACGCGATGTGCATTTTTATTATAAAGAAGTTTGGCTTAACGATATTACTATAACAGGAGTGTTTTCAAATGTAACCTTAGAGGTGTTATTAACTGAGGTTTTAGAAGAGACGCCTATAAATTTTTACTTACTTAATAAAAAAGAAATTATTCTTATCCAAAATAATGTTATTTATGATTCTCTAGCGCCTAATTTTTTTAAAAAAGAAGGCAGCAAAGAAACAAGTAAGCAAAATGAAAGTTCTCCTATTTTTTATCAAGAAAAACCAGTATCAAATTCAACTATAAGCTCTGTTAGAATAGGGAAAAAAAACAAAAACGATTCTAATGCTATAAAAACAATTACTGGTAGAGTTATAAATAATAAAAACGGTGTTTCAATTATAAATGCATCTATTAAAGTTAAAGATAAAGATGTTGGAGTAGCGACTAATAAAGAGGGTTTTTATACACTTAAACTTCCCGCAGGAATATATATTTTAGAGATTAGCTCGCTAGGATTCGAGATGATTAAAAAAAGGGTTGTTATTTATAATGATGGGACTTTAAATTTTAAAATGAATGAAAGTTATGAAAGTTTAGATGAAGTTGTTTTAAATACTAATGCAACTAAAAATGTGCAAGAAACGATTACCGGTGTATCTAGAATTGAAGTCGAAGAAATAAAAAATATCCCTTTAGTTTTAGGAGAAAGAGATATTTTTAAAGTAGCGACAACATTACCAGGTATTACTAAAGCAGGAGAAGGGGCTGCAGGATTTAATGTAAGAGGCGGGAAAGAAGATCAAAACCTTGTGTTACTCGACGATGGTGTTATTTATAACCCTTCTCATTTTTTCGGGCTTTTTTCAGCAATAAACCCTTTTACTACCCAAAGTGTAAATATTTATAAGGGAAGCATACCAGCTCAATACGGAGGGCGATTATCTTCGGTATTCGATTTAGAAACTAAAAAAGCGAATAATGAAAAAATAATTGGAGAAGCTGCAATTGGGCCAGTAACAAGTAACGTTCATTTAGAAATTCCAATAATTAAAGGCAAATCGGGTTTAATTGTAGGAGGTAGAGGGACTTATTCTAAGTGGATTTTAAGATCTCTCGATGATCCTAATCTTAGACGAAGTGAAGCCTCTTTCTACGATGCCATTTTAAAATATAACCATACCATAAATAATAAAAATGACATTTCTGCTACAGGATATTTTAGTTCCGATATCTATAGTATTACATCAGATTCTTTATATGGTTATAATAATAGCCTTATCTCCTTAAAATGGAATCATGAGTTTAATGATAAAAATAAAGGGGAGCTTACATTAGCTAACAGTCAATACGATTTTGAAATAGATTTTGATGCAAATTCGAATAATGATTTTTTATTGTCTTATAAGATTTCTGAAACAGATTTAAAGATGAATATGAAATATCTTATGAGCGAAAAATTAAAATTTGATTATGGCTTATCTTCAAAATTATACGCTATAGAACCTAGTAGTTTATTACCTAAAAATTCAGATTCAAGTATAGAAGCTATTAATGTGCCAAGAGAAAGAGGTCTGGAGCTTTCAGCTTTTATTTCGAACGATTTTAAGTTAACTGATAAGCTATCTTTATATACAGGATTTAGATTGTCTTCATTTTCTTTTCTTGGTGAGATAGATCAAAATGTATATCAAAATAATGTCCCCAAAAGTGAGGCAACGGTATTAGAAACGATATCTTACGATAAAAATGAAATTGTAAAAACGTATGTGGGGCCAGAGTTTAGAGGTTCGGCGAGATATTTATTAACAGAAAACGCCTCGTTAAAAGCGAGCTTTAATTCTACATATCAATATATACACACACTTTCTAATAACACAACAGCGGCCCCAACAGATACCTGGAAGCTTTCAGATTTAAATATTAAACCCCAAAACGCAAATCAATACGCTATTGGGTTTTATAAAAACTCTGAAGAAAATGTATATGAATTTAGTACAGAAGCCTATTATAAGACCACAAAAAATTTATTAGATTTTAAAGTTGGTGCAGAGTTGTTAGTTAATGAATCTATAGAAACAGAAATATTACAAGGAGAGGGACTTTCTTATGGTATAGAATTATTATTGAAAAAGAAAATAGGCAGATTAAATGGATGGATTGGATATACTTATTCGAAATCTAGAATTAAATTAGATAGCGATTTTAATGAAGAGCGTATTAATAATGGAGAGTTTTTCCCTACAAATTTTGATAAACCCCATGATATTAGCCTGGTCTCTAATTATAAATTTACAAAACGGTTTAGTTTATCTACAAATTTCGTTTACCAAACGGGTAGGCCAGTGACTTATCCTGTAAGTAAATTTAATTTTAATAATATAGAGTTTGTAACTTATAGCGATAGGAATAAATTTAGAATACCAGATTATTATAGATTAGATCTTAGTTTTAATGTTGAAGGGAATCATAAAATAAAAAAACTGGCGCATAGTTTTTGGAATCTATCTATTTATAATGTTCTTGGTAGAAACAACCCGTATTCTGTTTTTTTTGTAAATGATAATGGAGAAATAAAAGCCTATCAAAGCTCTATATTCTCTGTTCCTATACCAACAATAACCTATAATTTTAAATTTTAAAGTATGATAAGAGTTAAATTATATACATGTCTACTTTTAAGTTTTATGCTTTATTCTTGTATCGAACCATTTGTAATAGAAGAAGAAGTTTTTGAAAGTGCCTTGGTTATTGAAGCTACAATTACGAATGAGTTTAAACAACAAGAAATAAAATTAAGTAGAACTTTTGCAGTAGATACAGCAGGTCTTAATCCAGAACTTAATGCTTCTGTTTTAGTAAACGATGGTTTAGGTAATAGCTATGTGTTTTCCGAATCTGAACCCGGGTTGTATCTCTCAGATGAAGCGTTTTTAGCTAATGAAAATGTCGATTATTCATTGAGTATTGTTACCTCTAATGGGAGAGAGTATGAATCTAAACCAGCGCGTTTTATTAGTGGAGCATCTACGATTTCCAATTTATCGGCTAAAACGACAGTTAATGATCTAGGAGAGGAGGGAATAGGTATTTTTATAGGCAGTTCAGATCCAACAGGAAATTCAAGATATTACAGGTACACTTTTGAAGAAACTACTAAATTAATAGCGCCTAGATATGTCGGTAATTTTCTTGCTGTTATAGATGCAGAAGCCTTTTTAGTAGAATTGCAAGCGCGCCAATTAAATGTACAGGTTTGTTACAGAACAGAAACATCTAAATCTATTATATTAACTTCTACAGCGAATCTTACAGAAGATGTTGTTTCAAATTTTCAAACTAGATTTCTTTTAAAAGATAACCCTACCTTAGGAACAAGATATAGTATATTGGTAAATCAGTATACGCAATCACGTGATGCTTTTGTTTTTTATAATACATTAAAAGATTTTTCGAATACGGGAAGTATATTTTCTCAAATACAACCAGGATTTATAAATGGGAATGTATTTTCGGCAACGAATAGAGATGAAAAAGTTATTGGTTTTTTTGATGTTTCTCCTGTAGTATCTCAACGATTGTTTTTTAATTATAGAGATTTTTATGACGATGCTCCACCCTATGCGGTTAATTGCAATACCTTGTTTGCACCAGAATTAAAAACGATAGGATGTACCTCTCCTTTAATAGATGCATTACTTGAAGGTATAGGTATATATGTATCTGAAAATGGAGATGATAACATTGGGTCAGGCCCATATGCATTAATTACACCAGCTTGTGGCGATTGTACAGTATTAGGAACCGTTATAGAGCCAGATTTTTGGATAGAATAAGTATGAAAACTAAATTTATTATCACATTACTTTTAATTATCATTAATGCTCAATTTTCTATTGGGCAAATTAAAATAGTGAATAATCAGCAAGTAAATTATTTAAATACAGTAGCTAAAGAAAGTGTTTATATTCATGTTAATACCACTTTACTATTTCCTGGAGAACAGTTATATTACAGTTTTTATGTGTTAAATAAAAACTCTAAAACACGAAGTGTATTAAGTAAAATAGGATATATAGAACTAGTTAATTTCAATGGTATTAAGGTATTTTCTCATAAAATAAACTTAAAGGAAGGTTGTGGTCAAGGTGATTTTTTTGTCCCAACTAATTTACAGTCGGGGTCATACAAACTTTTAGGATATACTAATTGGATGGTAAATGATGGTATAGATTCTTTTTTTATGTCTCCTATTAATATTATTAATCCTTTTAAAACTCCTAGTGAGTCTAAAGTAAGTTATGTTGAAGAAGAAATTAAAACTCAGCCAATAGATACTAGTTTTAATACTAATAATAAAATAAAAGCAAAAATTAACAAAAGAATAGTCAATAAAAGAGAGTCAATTAACATGGTTATAGGCTCAAATGATTCTTTGGAAGCAACTGTAAGTGTTTCTGTTAGAAAGTTAAATGATATTCTTAGAACTAAAAGAATTAAAACAATAGATCATGATTTAGGTGACACAGAAAAAAAATACTTTTTTAAATTGGGCGACACTATTTTTTTACCAGAATATAGAGGAGCGGTTTTAGGCGGAAAAATTATTAATAAGAACAATAACTCCCCAATAGCAAATAAAGAAGTCGCTATTTCTATATCAGGAGAGTATTATGAATTTAAAATAGTAAATACAAATAAAGAGGGGGATTTTTTATTTAATATAGATAAGAGTTATAGTGATGAGTACGCTTTCTTTAGGGTTGCTAGAGATAGCAGTACTAATTATGAAATTAAAATAGAGAATGCTAAAAATATAAATTATTCAGATTTAAAATTCGATAAACTTATTTTAAATTCTAAAATGGAACCTGCTATTAAAGAGCGTAGCATACATACACAAATAAATAATATTTATAATCTTACTAAAAGTAGTCTTATTCCATTACAAAGTGCTTTAATTTTTAATCCTAAAAATAGTAAAATATATCATTTGGATGATTACAAGAGGTTTTCGTCGTTTAAAGAAACCTCAATTGAAATTTTAAATAATGTCTATATAGAAAAAAACAAACTTGGAAATTCTAAAATTAAGGTTAGAGATGCCAATGAATATATTGCGTCTAATTATCCATGTTTAATACTCGTAGATGGTGCTTATATCGAAAACCACAATGATGTTATAAATATTAATGCTAGAGATATAAAAACAATAACTGTTTTAAGAGATCAATATTTATACGGAACATTAATTTACAGTGGAGTTCTATTAATTAATACAATTACTGGTGGTTATTATAAGACTAATTATTTAGATTATGGCACTAAAGTAAAACTTTTAAAACCAGAACGGAAAAAGAAGTATATTCAACCAGAGTATGACGAAAATAGTTTTAAAAGACTTCCAGATTATAGACAACAACTATATTGGGAACCCAATTTAAAAATAGATAAAGAAAACGAGATATCTGTTAACTTTTATGCATCCGATAATGTAGGAATGTATGAAATAGTAATAGAGGGTTTTACTAAAAAAGGCGATCCCATATCATTTCAGAAATACTTAGAAGTGAAATAGAATATAGTTAACTATTCAGCATTACAGGCATAACCAGCATGGTTACATGTTCTCCTTCTTCAATACCATCTATAGGGGTTAATATTCCCGCTCTGTTGGGCATGCTCATTTCAAGTTGTACATCTGTTGCGTCAAGATTATTTAGCATTTCTGTTAAAAATCGAGAGTTAAAACCAATTTGCATATCATCACCCTGATAATCGCAAGTTAAACGTTCTTCTGCTTTATTACTATAATCTATATCTTCGGCAGAAATATTTAATTCAGCTCCTGCAATTTTTAATCGAATTTGATGCGTTGTTTTATTTGAGAATATGCTTACGCGCTTCACCGAGTTTAAAAATTGTGTCCTATCAATACTTAATACATTAGGATTTTCTTTAGGAATTACAGCTTCATAATTTGGATATTTCCCATCAATTAATCGGCAAATTAACACCGTATTTTCAAAAGTGAATTTTGCATTTGAGTCATTGTACTCTATAGTAATGTCCTCATCGCTAACCGCTAAAATGCCTTTTAAAAGTGTTAATGGTTTTTTAGGCATAATAAACTCTGCCACTTGAGAAGCACTAATATCTTTTCGGGTATATTTTACAAGTTTATGAGCATCAGTAGCAACAAAAGTTAAGCTCTCTGTTGAGAATTGAAAAAACACCCCACTCATCACAGGTCTTAAATCATCATTACCAGAAGCAAATATTGTTTTATTAATTGCTTTAGCTAAAACATTTCCAGCAATGGTAGTTGCGCTTGGATCCTCTAGTTCTAAAGCTTTAGGAAACTCCTTGCCATCGGCATAAGCTAAGGCGTATTTGCCGTGATTAGAACTTATTTCTATGGTATTATTATCTTCAACAATAAAGGTTAAAGGTTGTTCAGGAAATGTTTTTAAAGTATCTAGTAACAAACGCGCCGGAATAGCAATACTGGCATTTTCTTCACTTTCGACTTCTAAAGTCGAAGCCATAGTCGTTTCTAAATCGCTAGCAGACACGGTTAATTTATTTCCATCTAACTCAAATAGGAAATTATCTAAAATAGGTAAAGTGTTTGCGCTATTTATAACGCCTCCTAAAACTTGTAACTGTTTTAATAAATAAGTGCTTGATATTATAAATTTCATTACGTAGATCTCAAATTAATTAATGTAGCCTTAAAAGTTTTCTTTAGTAAACAGGTTTCACATCTAAACCATAAATTATAATAATTAAGCGCAATAACGACATTAAAACGTTATTATGGTGTAAAAGCAAAACACTTCGATTATAAACAAAAAACCGCAATGGCTTAAGCACAAATATATTGCTAAAGCATCTAAAAGAGAAACAAACTTATTAACATGTCTTTTCGTAGAAAAGCATAGATTTTAAGAAGAAAGCAACAGTTATTTCTTGTATTTTTTTCTACGTAGAAGGTTAAATATAAATCCGAAAACACCTAAAAATAAGAGTGGAAGTGCTATATTAATGAATTGCCATTTTGTTTTAGTTTTTGCAATTTTTTCTGGATCCAGAAAAGCAATATTAATTTCTTTCGAGCGAATGTTTATAAGTCCATCATCATCTAAAAGATAATTTACGGCATTAAGCAAAAACTCTTTGTTTCCATACGTTTTTCCAGTCCATCGGTCAAAACCCAATTCTTCGGGCCCTTTTCTACCCATTTCATTTTTAATAACATCACCATCGGCAATTAAAATCATTTTAGTGGGAGCGCTTTTATTTTTTTCCTCTAAAAGATTAAAAGGCTTAATTCGATTATTGTAAACTGACGTAAATTCGCCCTCTAACAAAACTGCTAAATTTTGAGGGCCTTTGTTAAAGCTTTCCTTTATGGGTTCTTTAGTCACCATTTCTAAACTAATTTCTCTAGGGGTGCCTTCCAATCTGCTTAGGGATTCACTCTGTAATAAAATCGTTTTTGAAATGCTGTTTTTTAAGGTATCTATTTGGTTTGCAAAATCGAACTTTACTAAATTTAAATTATTAACGATAGGGTGCTTGCTTTTACTGTTTGCTAAAGGAGAATAAGGCCAACGCAAATGATTAAATTGAGACTCACTACCTTCTCCCATGGCTAATGTTATGGGTGCAGAGTAAAGGGTACTTACTAAAACTGGATTTATACGCGCACCATATTTAAAAAAGAAATCGGTTAAATTAAGAGCTCGTGTGGTTGCGAAGTTTCTTCCCGACTCATTGTATAAGCTGTCTTTATCCATGGCTACGGCATCGATTAGCCAAAGGCTTTTACCACCGTTCATGGTGTATTGGTCCAGTACTAATTTTTCTTTTTCACTAAAAGCTTGTGTTGGTTTTGCAGAAATTATTAAATCGTAGTCTTTAATTTTTTCTAATGTTTCTTGGGAACGTTTTGCCACACTATCCAAAGTAAAGGGGGCAATAAGATAATAGGGTCTTAAGGTTTTTATAAAGCTAGCAATATGTTTGTTTTCTAATTGCCCATTCCCTTTTAATATAGCTATTTTACGGCGTTTAGGGTTAACTAACTTACTAAAACCATCGGCAAAAGCATATTCTAAATGTTGTACAGAGTTAGAGACCAGTTCTTGTTGCGAAGCGCCAATCTTATTTTTTATTAACGGGATAATAACAGTTTGTTCGTTATAACTAGCTAAAGCCCATGGAAAAACAATGTCTTGAGACAATTTCCCATTGTCTTGAACACTAAGTTGCATTGGGGTTAAGCCTCTTGCTTGTAATTGCTTAATATTGCGAGTTCTTGTGGCCTCATCCTTAATAGGGTTTAAGAAATTAAAAGTAATATTGTTATTATAAGCTGAAAATTCTTCGAGTAATTGTCTGGTTTCTATTTGCAAACGTCTAAATTCTGAAGGGAAATCTTCGCCTTCTAAAAAAACGTCTATGGCAATTGGAGAATCGACGTCTTGTATGACATTAAGAGCAGCCTGATTAAGGGTATAGCGTTTGTCTGAAGTTAAATCGAAACGTTTGTACATTCGAGAACTTATAAAATTTATAGCAATAAGTGCGATAAATAAAAAGCCAATATGTTTTATGTTTTTATTCAAATTCTTCCTCCATTTGATAGCGCCTTAAAGCGGTTACTTGAGCATTATTAAAATTAAGCTCCATACATTCCATTTTTTTGTTAAGGGCACCTGGTTTTAAACCCAAATTGTAATTCCATTTATCTTTCGATTTAGCGTTTAAGGCCTTATCCCAACTTAGCCATTCGTATTTACCAAGTAAGGTTTGTATTTCTGCTTTAGTTTTACCTATTAGTATTTTATTGCTCACCATATCATTAATCATTTCATACCTTGAGCTAGGTTTTTTAATCCATTGTTGGGCGTCAAAATATTTTTCATGATGGTAGCTACTAAAAATATTTAATAACGGATAAAACAAATAAAAATATAAAATTGGAGATAAGACAATAGTTAATAATAGCGTTAACCATTTTCGTTTGTCTATGGTTTTAACAAATAACCAAACTAAAACAAAACTAATAATTAAGGCAATAACTAACTTGTAGGTGATTATCATCTAGCTTCTCTGTTTATATTAAGTTTGGTAAGCACTAAAAACAAAACAGTAACACTTAAAAAATAAATAATATCTCTGGTATCTATCACCCCTCGACTAATGCTTTTATAATGGAAACTCATTCCCAGTTGCTCAATAAAATGGCTTGAGGTAAAGCCTGCAATACCTTCAAAACCAATATAAAAAAAGAAACATAAGAATACGGCAATGATAAAGGCAACTATCTGATTGTTAGATAGTGTAGATCCAAAAACACCAATAGCGGTGTAAGTTGCCGCTAAGAAAAACAAACCAAAATAAGAACCAATGGTACTACCAGTATCTAAATTCCCAATAGGATTTCCTAGCTGATGCACAGTATACACATATAATAATGTGGGTATTAATGCAATTATTATTAACGATAAAGCACCTAAATATTTACCCAAAACAATGTGGAAATGAGAAATGGGTTTGGTTAATAAGAGTTCTAGCGTGCCTTGCTTTTTCTCATCGCTAAAACTGCGCATGGTAACTGCGGGGATTAAGAAAATAAAAATCCAAGGGGAGATTAAAAAGAAGGACGATAAATCACTAAAACCATAATCAAGAATATTAAACTCACCTTTAAAAAGCCATAAAAACAAGCCATTTAGTAAAAGAAAAATAGCAATTACCAGATAGCCTATTGGCGAGGCAAAAAATGAATTGAATTCTTTTTTAAGTAAGGCGAGCATTTATTTGTAAATCGTTTTGTTTTTAGTGATTAGTTTTGGAGGTTTTTCATTCCAATAACCGTTAATCTTTCATTTTGGCTAAGTTCAATAATCGAGAGTTTCTTTTTTATTCCAAAATCGTTATTCATCAATCTCCAATCTCAAATCGTTAATCTCCAATCGTTAATCGTTATCCGTTCATTTCTATTCAAGCGAATCCAATTTCTCAACACTCCAAGCCTGTGGTTTATCATTAAATAAAGGTTTGGTTTTAGCCCAAATCCCTTTAAATAATTTAGAATGCCTATAATTTTCTAGATCGGCTTCAGTATTCCAATAGCTGTAGGTGAAAAATAGATGCGCATTGGTTTTATCTCTATACAATTCTAGAAAACGACAACCTTTAAAGTTTCGTATATTTTCTTTTTGTTTTTCAAAGTTAGCCAGAAATGTTTTAATATGTTCTTCGGCTATACTCAATTTTACAATTCTTACTAACAAGGGATGTATAATTTAAAGGTTCAAAATTTAAAATTCAAGATTCAAAAAACTAAATTCTTTTTTTGATTAAAAAATCACCAATCACCAATCACCAATCACCAATCATCAATCACCAATCGTTAATCGTTAATCAAAATTCACAGTCACCGTATCTCTCATTCTTAAGCCCATTAAGGTACTTGCACTGCCTACCGAATGGCTATTGCTTTTATAAATAGCAATTTCTAAATATTGAGACGAATTAAATACCACAAGACCCCTGCCTTCATCGTTACGTTTGTCTTCAGGAACATCAAAATTAACAATATCGCTATACTTGGAAAAAATACGTTTAAATTTATAATTACGAGCAGAGATTTCAAAAGACCGCCCTTTCTGTATGTTTTCGAAAAATGATTTTTTAATATTGGTAATTACATTCCCGTAGTTATCTATATAAATAATACTGCCAATTATTTGTGTTTTTTTGTCGTTTAAGTATGGGCTTAGGTTTTTAATTGGTTTTATGGTCTGTATTATTTTTCCAACGACACCTAAAGCCCCACCTCGGGCAATATGGCAAGCTACTTTTACAAATACATCTAATACAGGAAAGCTACTTTCAATGTGATCATGAATATTAATTTCTACAATTTGTTCGGGCGTAATTTCAGCACAAATCATGCTCATAATACCATTGTTTGCGCATACAAAATAATGACCTTCTAACTTTAAGGCGATGTGCTTATTTTCTTCATTTAATTCTGAATCAATTCCTACAATATGTATAGAACCTTCGGGGAAACTTTTAAAAGCATTTTGTATAATGTAAGCCGCCTCAGGGATATTAAAAGGAGAGATGCTATGCGAAATGTCAACAATTTGAATATCAGGGATCTCATTGTAAATAGCGCCTTTTATCGCACCAACAAAGTGATCTTTTTCACCAAAATCTGTTGTTAATGTGACAATAGGCATAAATTATTTTGATTTATTTATAAGTTAGTAAACGCAAAAATTATGTAAATTTGTTGTATATCACCCGAGTTAGTTATTGCTATGACAAAACTAACAAAATTGAACTGATAAATTTAACTTAATCGTCTAGCTTTTGAACGAAATTGTAATTGAACTTGAAGAGATAAGTCCAAAAGAATTTTTTGGAGCTCAAAATACTAACATCGCCTTATTAAAAAAATATTTTCCGAAACTTAAAATAGTTGCTCGTGGAAATAAAATAAAAGCCCTAGGAGAAGAGGAGCTATTAGAAGAATTTGACCGAAGGATGACGATGTTACTTAAGCATTTTGGCAAATACAATAAATTAGACGAAAACGTTATTGAACGTGTATTAACAAGCCAGAGTAGTGATGATTATACGACTTCAAAAAAAAGTGGCGAAACCATAGTTCATGGCGTTAACGGAAAACTTATAAAAGCGCAAACCGCAAATCAGCGTCGTTTAGTAGAGTTAATGCGTAAAAATGATATGGTTTTTGCTATTGGTCCTGCGGGAACTGGAAAAACCTATACTGGAGTGGCATTGGCCGTGCAAGCATTAAAAAATAAAGAAGTAAAGCGAATTATATTAACACGTCCTGCGGTAGAAGCTGGTGAAAATTTAGGATTTTTACCTGGCGATTTAAAGGAAAAATTAGACCCTTACATGCAGCCACTTTACGATGCATTAAGAGACATGATTGCTCCAGAAAAATTAGCACAATATATAGAAAATGGCACCATACAAATTGCACCATTGGCTTTTATGCGTGGCCGTACTTTAGATAACGCTTTTGTGATTTTAGACGAAGGTCAAAACACAACACATAACCAAATGAAAATGTTTTTAACCAGAATGGGTAAAAGCGCCAAGTTTTTATTAACAGGAGATCCTGGACAAATCGACTTACCGCGCCGTACGATTTCTGGTTTAAAAGAAGCGCTATTGGTTTTAAAAGATGTAGAAGGTGTAGGAATGGTTTTCTTAGATGATAAAGACGTGATTCGTCATAAGTTAGTGAAAAAAATTATTGCAGCTTATAAAAATATTGAGAATGTCGAGTAGACCATTTGCAATGAATAATTTACAATTAACAGTCTTTATTGGGATGGCGATTGACAGTTAATAATTTTTACTATGCTAACTAATTTAAAATCAAATACCAATACAAGACAGATAAAAGAGAATGAACAACACAATTACAGATACTAATTTTAATTTTCCTGGGCAAAAGAGCGTTTATAAAGGAAAAGTAAGAGCGGTTTATCGTTTAGCTGATGATGTTTTGGTAATGGTTGCAACAGACAGATTAAGCGCTTTCGATGTAGTGATGCCAAAAGGCATTCCGTATAAAGGACAAATATTAAATCAAATTGCTACTAAATTTATGGCGCAAACAGAAGATATTGTGCCTAATTGGTTAATTGCCACTCCAGATCCTAACGTGGCTGTAGGGCATTTGTGCGAGCCTTTTAAAGTAGAAATGGTTATTCGTGGTTATCTTTCAGGACATGCAGCAAGAGAATATAAAGCAGGTAAACGAATACTTTGTGGTGTAGAAATGCCAGAGGGAATGAAAGAAAACGATCGGTTTCCTACGCCCATTATAACTCCAGCAACAAAAGCAGAAATGGGAGCTCATGATGAGGATATTTCTCGAGAGGCTATTTTAGACCGCGGTATTGTTAGTGAAGAAGATTACCTTATTTTAGAAGATTATACCCGAAAACTATTCCAACGCGGTACAGAGATTGCAGCCTCTCGAGGTTTGATACTCGTAGACACAAAGTATGAATTTGGAAAAACTAAGGCGGGTCAAATTGTTTTAATCGATGAAATTCACACCCCTGATTCGTCGCGTTATTTTTATGCCGAAGGTTATCAAGAACGTCAAAACGCAAATGAACCGCAAAAGCAATTATCTAAAGAATTTGTGCGGCAATGGTTAATTGCTAATAACTTTCAAGGGTTAGAAGGGCAAACTGTTCCAGAAATGAGTGATGATTACATTACTATCGTAAGTGACCGTTACATCGAGTTGTATGAGAACATTATGGGCGAAAAATTTATTAAAGCTGAGGTGTCTGATATTGAGAATCGCATTCAAAAAAATGTGGAAATTTTTTTAAAAAAATAACACCCCAATAGCTTATAAAAATTTAGATTAAATGTTGCCTAAAGTTTTTAATAGTAAAAAGTACTTTTAATCGTAAAAGTTGACATTTTAACTTAGTTATTTTAGATAATTGCATTTTTTATTTTAATTTATTAGATATAATCTAATTTTTTTGATATTGTTATTTGCCTAAACTATTTTTATCCTATCTACCTACTTTCCAAACTGTGTTATTAAAACAAATGCTAAATATTTTATAAAAACGATTATAGTTTTTAAAGTTTAACCTAAAAATTGAGATGAAAAAAATTACACAAAATTTAATTTACACCTTATTTTTATTTTTTGCTATCAGCCTAAGCGGTCAACAGCAAGAAATATTTGTAGCTCCTTATGGTAACGACAATGCCTCTGGAGAATGTGATGAACCTCTAGCCACGTTGAAAGCGGCAGTAGACAAATCCAGAGCAGATGGTATTAAAAAAATCTGGATAAAAGAAGGACGCTATTTCTTTGATGAAACCATTTTTTTAGATGGGCGAGATCAAGGCTTGTTTATTAGCGGTTACGAGGATGATAGGGTGATTTTTGATGGAGGTACCGTTATTGATGCTAAAGGGTTTACTACTGTTAAGAACAATTTAGGAGGTCGAATAAAAAATGCCGTTGTAAGAAAAATATATTCTACTAAAATCAACGCTTCAGATATTCAAAAATTACTAGAATCTCCTGAGGCTTTAGTGACCTTCAACGATAATGCAACTCACGTTTCAAGATACCCTAATTTAGGATTTAGTGTATTTCGAAAGGAGACCGTTAAAAAAGGTTTTGAGCAAGTGAATAAAGAAGGGACTCATCAAAACCCAGTGGGACCAGTTTTTAAATTATTTGATCCTTTTGATTCATACAATGTTAACGCATGGGAAAACGAAATTAAAAGACACAAGAAAATACAAATGACGGGTTATACCTCAGCAGCTTGGCTAAGAGAAAGTAATTTTGTAGCAACAACCAAAAGAGATGGCAACTTTATTAGACTCGTTAATGGAACAGCATATGGAATTGAAAATAGGGAAGTAAATAGAAGAAAAAATGTCGTTTTTTCAAATATACTTTATGAGATAGATGAACCTGGGGAATGGTTTTATGATGAGATTGAAAAAAAACTTTACATGTATCCCTACACTCCTATAGAGAAAGATTCCAGAATTACGATTGCAGCGGGTCCCCAATTACTGTTTATTTCTGATACTAAAGACATTACCATAGAAAGGCTTACCATCCAAAATTTGGGCAAAGGTAAAAATGGTGATGGCGCCATTAATGTTAGAAAAGTTTGCGATAACATCAATATAGCTGGTATTGTATTTAAAAATATAGCGAAACCACTAGCTAGTTTTAATTTTTATAATGATGTTAAAAATAGCTCCGTTAAAAGTTGCGATTTTATTGATGTTGAAGGAGTAAGATTTTATGGCGGGAGCTACGGAAAGAATTTTGTTATTCCCGGAAATAACGTTTTAGAAAATTGCCATTTTACACGAGTATATAGAACAGGGCCATTTAGAGCAGGTTCTATAAAAGGCGCAGGTAATACATTTAGAAATAATTTAATTCACAATTCAACCATTCAACCTTTTACCTTTTATGGCGTAGAGCATTTAATTGAGCAAAATGAAGTCTTTAATGTAGGAACTGAAGAAGGCGATGGTGGTTCAATGTATGGCGGTAATGCTTTGTTTACATTTAATAATACGTTTAGGCATAACTTTTTTCATCATTTAATGACTCAGGTTGGAACTGCTTTTGGACGTGGAGGTATTCATTTTGACGATTTTGACGCTGGCGATTTCACTTTTGAAAATGTTTTCTACAGAGGCGGAGCGGAAGCAGTTAAAATGGGTAACGGTGGTCAGCACAAGGTCATGAGAAATATTATTATGCGCAGCCCCTATGCTATAAAAAATGGGTCGGGGAGAAATGTAGATACAGACCCGTTGTTTGTTAATAATTACAAATCAATGATGGATTTTATAAACAACGATCCAGAGAGTGGAAAGAAACAAAATTATATAGGTAGAGCATTAAAAGTAGCAGGTAGAGATGGTTGGCAAAATGGGTTAAACGAAAATAATTGGGTAGATAGATTTCATCCTTGGTGGCTTGCAAGATACCCAAGGTTTGGGCAACTTATGCGCGATTATTTTAGAAGCAAAAAACCGCTGTCATTTGGTTGTGAATATAAAAATAATTTCTTTCATGATAATGAAAACAGCTTTAAGCTAAATAAAGGAAATGTACCTGCTGAAATATCGGGGAATCGAGAAATAAGTACCAACATATTCACAGACGTATCTACCTTAGATTTTAGTTACAACGGTAAAGAACCATCTTACATGCCAAAAATCCCTTTTAATAGAATAGGCTTGTATAAAGACAAATATCGCTGTGCGGTTCCAAAAAAGGCAGTGTACCGAAAAGCAGTAAAAGATTTTTTCGCTGGTAGAAAAATGAGTAATGTGCCTTACGATCCTAAGACGGTTAACGGTCTTACTTATATTAATTCTGGACTTATTGCGACGTCTACAGTGCCTTGTACTGATTTTGTTATTAATTCGCCGCTCGAATCTTATGAACTAGATCTAGGAACGCCTACTTCTCCTGTATTTAATGATTATTTAAGAGTATCTAATAACACTAACGAATTAGAGTACGGTTGGTTAAATCCTGATATATTGAGAAGCACAGATCGTGGTGCTGGTCCTGGAGTTAATAATCTCAATAGAGATATTGTTTTTTCTAAAGAACCTAATACATTTGAAGCTGTTGTTAAAAATGGAAAATGGAAGGTACTTATTACGTTTGGAGACGCTAATTTCCGTCGTGATCGTATGCAGGTTAAAGCTGAGGGAAAAGTGATGTTATCTGATGTCACCGCTGAAGCTGGAAACTTTATTAATCGTGATTTTAATGTTCTTGTCACCGATGGACGTCTTACATTAGAATTTTCAGATCAAGGTGGTGACCCTACTTGGGTAGCCACTCGAATTGTTCTATCAGAAACGGAAGGGGAAGTAGATTGCCCATTAAATTGTTTAGATGAGATTGATGATGATGATGGCGATGGTGTTTGTAATATTAACGATGTCTGTCCTGATGGAGATGATACAATAGATACCAACAATAATGGAATTCCAGATGCCTGCGATGGTACGTTAAGTACTGACTCTTTTGAAGAAAATAAAATACAGGTATACCCTAATCCAGCTAAAGAGCAATTAAATATTAAAATATCTAACATAACAGATGCAGAATTATCTTTAGCTATTATAGATATTACAGGACGTATAATTTATTCAAAAGCAAATATAGAAAATGACTCAACAGGTTCTTTAACAACTATAAATACTAATAGTTGGAATTCAGGAGTCTACTTCTTAAATATTAAAAAATCTAATACTAATGAGGTCATAAAAATAATTATTAATTAATTAGAATAGTTTATTAGTATCTATTAAAATTTTTTAGAAGCGGGATTTCCTTTAAAGGATTTCCCGCTTTTTTATACTGCAGTTTACTTTAGATATACAAGACATGAATAAACTACAAACTTTAGTGGTTATACAATCTCTAGCAAGCATTAAATTTGCTATTCTTAATCTTAGTATTTTTTAGACCAACCTGACAAGTTTTTTCTAATGTAATCGCCAACCTGTTTCCTGCCTTTAATTAATTGGGAACAGCAATCACTCAAAATGCATTGGGCAAATCCAAAATGGATCTATATTTTGAAAGTAATTGTGATCCACAACGCTTTCCAAAACCCTGCTTTGTGCCATTTTTGAAATAGTAAAATACTTTATGATAACTTTAGAGCGTTTAAACTTTATAGGCTGTTTACTGGCATGTACCCCATTACACAACTGTTTTGAGTTTGTATAGAATATAATTGATGAGCTCTCCAACAGGACTCTTGGGCACGACTTCTTTTAGTCTTTGAAAGATTTATTATTATTTATAATTCTATTATATCCTTGTCGATATTTGAAACATTATAGACCAGTGAATTTTATGTTTAGAGACATAAATATCTCCTAACCTTTCACTTTTTTTATGAATTCCAAATGAGTAAATCAAAAAATAAAGTTAGATTTTAGCTTTTTTTAGTCAATTTTAGAGGATTTAAAATCAAACTGTGTTTTTTTAACTCTAAACTGATGAAAATATAGTCACCCTAGTATTCACAACGTTTTACTCTAAAAATATACTACACTGAATTCATGAATTTGGAGTCCAAATTCATGAATTTAGACATGCTTTTCTTGTTTTGTACCCAAATTTCATTCTACTTTTGGCTAATGAATAAAAGGAAATTTATTAATTAATTGTCTTAGGTAAAAGTAAATATTGTGTTACTTCTTGTTTGTTTTAAATTAAAACTAATGGTAAAATAAGTAATATATTGAAATGATACGCTTAATGCTTGGATTATTGATTTGGTATTGAAACCCCTTTTTCTGTTTTCGCTCTACAGAGTGTGTTTATAAACTCCAAGTAATTAATGACTTAAATTAATTAATAAAAAATATTTGTTGCGCGACAAATAAGGCGGAAACCGAAAAGCCTTTTTAATAGAGTAGGTTAATTAACTTTTTAAAAACAAAACAATGAAATTTTTTTTAGTATTGTCAGCTTTATTTTTTTCTTTATTTTCGAATGCTCAATTTAATACAGGTGAATATGTTGCAGGTAATGGGCTTACGACCTATTCTGAACAAGATCCACTTAATAATAATTTCTATTTGCCTGAAGCGAATTGTGGGACAGTTACCCGTTTTACTAGGTTTCAAAATGGGCAAATTAAATCATTACCTAACAATGCATCTTGTAGTTGGGCTTTTTTAGATGGGAATGGTACTGTAGTACATTTTGTTAGTCGAAATAGTTGGAATTCTGCTCCAGGTACTTCATATAATATCCCAGGAAGTAATATTAAATTAACTATTAACGCTATTAATAGTACTTTTATAGAGCTATTAATAGAAAGGCTTAATCCTACCAATTGCAATACTGGCGTTATAGGTCTGAATTACGTATATTCTGGTTTTGGAACTTACCTAAATCCCTTACAGCATACTTGTTCAGATTGTGTACCTAATAATTGTCCTTCTATTAGTACTCAAATTAGATCATGCGACGGTCTCAATTGTATAAAGTTAACTAAACCTAATTTTTACCCTATTTCTTGCCCTAAGTGTTTTTGTGTTAAAGTTACTTTCTCCGATGGATCCACTTCGTCTTTTGATGCTAGTTTTTCTCACGGTAATAAAGTGATGCACTGTTATGATAAGCCAATATCTAATTACACTTTAACTGCTAAACCAGAATCAGAATGTAATGAATGTAGTTCTGGAGGAATAGTTATTTTTGGGCAAAGAAAAAAGTCAATAATTAATCAGCCCCTTAAAATTTATCCTAATCCAACAGGGAATGTATTTAAAATTGAGAATACATCCGATAGAAAAATTACTAATGTTAAAATTTTTGATATTAAAGGAAAACAGATTAAAAATTTCACTTTTTCTGAAGATTATTCCATAAATGATTTGCAAAACGGGGTATACTTAGTTAAAATATTTGAAGGAGATAAAGAAATTAGCACAATGAGATTAATAAAAAAGTAATTATCAAATTAACATAATTAAATAAGATCGATCTTTTTATGAATTATATATGAAGTTTTAATTTTGTATAAGATTGTTTTTTAGATACGAAGTGGTTTAAACTTTTTCACTCAAATCAAAAAAGTTTAACCACTTCTACAAAAGAATTACAAATTTAATACTTTGTATGCGATTAATAAATGTGCTATTCGTAACTTAGGGTATTAATTATTATGATAAACGATGAGAACTATAAGTACAATTATTGATGACCCAGTTGTAACACCCGAATTAAATACGACTTTTGAAACCATAAAAGAAAAATTAAGAGCCCCATTTGTTCCTAATTTTTTCAAAATATGGGGAACAGCTCATAATTCACTTAAAGGTATATTTCCTGCCATGGAGCATATTTTAGTAGGTGGAGAATTAGATAGAAATCTCAAAGAAATGATCATGATTGCTATATCTTCAAGATCTTGTTGTAGTTATTGTGAAACAGCTCATTCAACATTTAGTAGTATGATGGGAGGGACGCAAGAACAAATTAAATCATTACAAACTGAAAATACACTTTTAGAATCTGACGATAAAAAAAATAAAGCAGCCATAGATTTTGCAGTGAAATTGTCATACAACGCCTCTGCTTCTAGTGAAGATGATTTTAATCGTTTAATGGCACTAGGTTATACTAAATCTCAAGTTATGGAAATAATAGCGATGTCTGGTTTAGCTGTTTTCTATAATCATTTAGCAGATGCAACTAAAGTTAATATTGATAAAGAATTTTTAAGCATTACAACACCAGTTTAATAGTATCAATAATTTTATATTAAGATCTCACAAGCTTTTAAATTTGTGAGGTTTTT